>URLU01000184.1 GCA_900548765.1 uncultured Lachnobacterium sp. | reverse complement strand
CTTAAGCATTTCTTCAAGCTCAGACAGTCTGTAGGCATCTGCAAGCTTAAAGCCTGCGACCCTTGTCCTGATAAGTGATTTCATGCAGCCATAACAGCCCAGCTTTTCTCCAATATCATTGCAGAGGGTTCTGATATAAGTCCCCTTGGAGCAATGCACTGACATTGTTACTTCCGGAAGGGAAATATCCTCTATCTCAATACTGAATATATTGATTTCTCTGGCTTTCCGTTCTACCACAACACCCTGTCTGGCAAGGTCACAAAGCTTCCGACCATTTACCTTAAGCGCAGAATACATAGGCGGCACCTGCATCTGCCTGCCGACAAATGAGTTAATAACTGATGTTACTTCATCCTCAGTGACATCCACAGAAGCACTGTTTATAACCTCTCCACTTATATCCTGAGTGTCCGTAGCCTGTCCCAAAAGCAATACTGCCTTATACTCCTTGTCCTTGTCTGTCAGGAGATCACAGACCTTTGTGGCTTTTCCCAGACAAACAGGAAGAACCCCTTCCGCATCGGGATCAAGGGTTCCTGTATGTCCAATCTTTTTCTGATGAAATATGCCTCTCATTTTGGCAACTACATCAAAGCTTGTGTATCCTTTTTCTTTGTATACATTAACAATTCCGTTTATCATTAGATTTTCTCCCTGATAACACTGAGAATTCTATCCATTGCAGTATCAATTGGACCATCAATTGTAAATCCGGCCGCCTTCACATGACCGCCGCCACCAAATTCGGCTGCAATTTCTGCCACATTGTAGTCTCCGTTGACTCTCAGGCTGCCCTTAAAGGTCTTATCCTCGTTTTCATATAGGAAAAGAGCAATCTTTACATCCTTTGTCACCCTAAGCTGGTTTACAATTCCATCCAGATGCTTTGGCAAAACGGAGAATTTATCCATTTCTGCCTGAGTAATCACACTTGCAATAACTGCCCCTTCCAGATAAAGCTCAGCATTTAGGAGAGCCTGTCCTAAGATTTTATTCTGACCAAAGGTCTTGGTGTAGAAGGTCTCATCTACAATCTTAGGATAATCTATTCCAGTCTCCATGAGTATGCCTGCAATTTCCATTGTCTTTGCAGAGGTGCAGGAATACTGGAATACACCTGTATCATGCACCATGCCTGTATAGAGACACTCTGCTATGTCTTTATTAAGTTTTGTCCTGTCTATCATCTCAAACACAAGCTCACAAGTAGAGCTTGCATCCGGAAATATATAGTTTACATCCGCAAATGACGAATTGCTGGCATGATGGTCAATGCACAGTGTAGATTTGGCATTTTCAAAATATTTAGCCGCATTTCCCAGCCTGCCCAGATCTCCACAGTCTAGTGCTATGAACAAATCAAAGACATCGTCATCTGCATAATCACTTCGGATTTGGTCAGCCCGCTTCATAAATTTAAAGATATTAGGAATTGGCTCCAGATAAAGTCTTACATCCTTATCTGGATAATTATCCTTAATGTAATTGTATACAGCCAAAGTGGAACCGGCGCAGTCTCCATCCGGCCGCACATGTCCTGCTATTCCAATCAGTTTTTTATCCTTAATTATCTCATCAAGCTTCATATCAAATCCCCTAATCTTCCTTGTCTTTTAAGTCCTTTGTAACTTCATCAATTTTTCTGGACATCTCAACACCATACTCTATTGACTGGTCAATAATAAATGTTATTTGAGGTGTATTTCTCAAATTGATGTTTTTTGCAAGGGTTCTTCTGATATAACCCTCGGCAGATTTTAAGCCAGCCAGTGTGTCATCCTGCGATTTTTTGTCGCCCAGCACACTGATATATGCCTTTGCAGTCTTGAGGTCTGGAGCGACCTCAACTGCAACCACGCTTGTCATAGGGTTAATTCTTGGATCTTTGATTTCACCCCTGATAATATTAGACAATTCACGCATAACTTCTTCGTTGATGCGGATATTTTTAATACTGTTTTTTCTCATTTAAGCCTACCTCTATTCCTTTATCTAGGAACCTCAACCATCTTGTAAGCCTCAACAATATCAAGTTCCTGAATATCATTAAAGCCTTCAAATACAAGACCACATTCATAGCCTGACTTAACTTCCTTCACATCATCCTTGAATCTCTTAAGTGAGCCCAGGTCTCCTTCCCAAATCTGGCTGCCCTCACGGGAAATACGAACCCTGCAGCCTCTCTCAAGTGTACCATCAAGCACATATGAACCAGCGATATTTCCAACACCTGAAGCCTTGAAAATCTGTCTGATTTCTGCATGACCGATTACCTTCTCCTCAAATACAGGATCCAGCATACCCTTCATAGCAGCCTCAATATCCTCGATAGCATTGTAGATTACCTTGTAAAGTCTGATGTCTACGCCTTCGTTCTCGGCAGTCTGCTTTGCAACCGGGTCTGGACGGACATTAAATCCAATGATGATTGCATTTGATGCAGAAGCAAGAATTACGTCTGACTCGTTGATTGCACCAACACCATTATGGATCACCTTAACAACAACTTCCTCATTAGAAAGCTTTGTAAGGCTTGCCTTGACAGCCTCTACAGAACCCTGAACATCAGCCTTTACAATGATGTTGAGTTCCTTCATATTGCCTGACTGAATCTGTGAGAAGAGGTCATCAAGAGACATCTTTGCCTTTGTCTCCTCAATAAGTCTGTTCTTCTCCTCTGCGATATAAGTCTCTGCAAATGATTTTGCTTCCTTGTCAGAATTACATACAACAAAGGTCTCACCTGCACTTGGAACAGCGTTAAGTCCCAGTATCTCTACAGGAGTTGAAGGAGTTGCCTCTTTTACCCTCTGTCCCTTGTCATTAATCATGGCTCTGACCTTACCATAGCTGCTTCCGCAGGCTACAGAATCTCCTACATGCAGTGTACCCTTCTGTACAAGGACAGTTGCAACTGCTCCACGTCCCTTGTCAAGCTGAGCCTCAATAACAAGACCTCTTGCATTTCTCTTTGGATTTGCCTTGAGCTCAAGAACCTCTGCTGTGAGAAGAATCATCTCAAGAAGGTTATCAATTCCCTCCTTAGTATGTGCAGATACAGGACAGAAAATAGTGCTTCCACCCCAATCTTCCGGAATAAGTTCATACTCAGATAATTCCTGTTTTACTTTTTCAATATTTGCACTTGGCTTATCAATCTTGTTGATTGCAACAATGATTTCTACACCTGCAGCCTTGGCATGATTGATAGCCTCAACAGTCTGTGGCATAACACCATCATCAGCAGCAACTACAAGGATAGCGATATCTGTAGAATTAGCACCACGCATACGCATAGCTGTGAATGCCTCATGTCCCGGTGTATCAAGGAATGTAATATTCTGGTTGTTGATTGAAACAACTGATGCACCGATATGCTGTGTGATTCCACCAGCCTCTTTTGCTGTTACTCTTGTACTTCTGATTGCATCAAGAAGTGAAGTTTTACCATGGTCTACATGTCCCATTACACATACAACCGGTGGTCTTGGCACCATATCTGCCTCATTTTCTTCATCTTCCTTGAGAAGCTCTGCGATAACGTCTATCTTTTCTTCCTGCTCACAGATAAAGTTGAATTCAAGTGCAAGCTCCTCTGCCTCCTCAAAGCTGAGCTCTGAGTTAACAGTTACCATCTCGCCTTTCAAGAAGAGCTTCTTTACGATTGCAGATGACTGAACCTTCATCTTGTCAGCCAAATCTCTAATTACAATCTTCTCTGGAAGAGTGATTGTCTTAATCTCATTCTCATCCTCTTTAGGCTGCTGTGGCTGCTGTTGTGGCTTCTTCTTGCCGCCATGCTTTTCGAGATTGATATAATTTTCCTGACGTTTTCCAAGCTTATCATGGTCATTCTGACGTCTGTTGCTGTTCTGGCGTCTGTCATTGTTACGATTGCTGCCTTCCTTGCCTCTTGAAACTTCTTCAACCGGTGAAATCATTTCAGAAGACTTATTATCGCGTCTGAATCCGTTATTTCTGTCGCTGTTTCTATCGTTATTTCTGTCATTATTTCTGTCATTGTTTCTGAAATTATTTCTGTCACCACGATTGTTATTGTTATCACCGCGATTATTGTTTCTATCAAAGCTTCTGCCCTCAGAATTGCGGTTATTATTTCTTCTGTCACCGCTACGATTATTATCGTTTCTGTCATTATTTGGACGAGACTGACGTTCTGGTCTGTCTCCGTTATTTGGACGAGACTGACGCTCAGGTCTGTTATTTCTGTCAAATCTCTCTTTCTTCTCTTCCCTGTTCTGGCTTGGCTTTACAATAATTTCCTCTTCATTTCCAGCGGTTCTCTCAGAAATAGGTCTCATTGCACGCTCACCAACTGGTCTTGGCTTGATAATGCTGTGTGCCTCTGGTCTGGCATTATTATTTCTTTTTGGACCTCTATCATTATTTCTGTTTCTCTGCTGTCCATCTCTCTGCTGACCATTGTTATTCTTACCCTCTGGTCTTCTTGACTGCTTGCTGTACTGGGCATTGAACACAGCAGAAATACTTGCTTTTTTCTTAGGTCTCTCCGCATCTGCTGATTTTGCAGTATCTGACTTTGGTTTATCAGATTTATGTTCATCTGATTTA
>URLU01000183.1 GCA_900548765.1 uncultured Lachnobacterium sp. | reverse complement strand
GGTATCGGACCTGGTATTGGACAGGGTATCGCAGCAGGACATGGTGCAGCAGCAGTAGGACGTAACCCAGGAGCAAGAGGACAGATTATGTCAACAATGCTTTTAGGACAGGCCGTAGCCGAGACAACAGGTCTTTACGGATTAGTAGTAGCATTACTTTTACTTTTCGTTCATCCATTAGGTTAATCAGTGGAGGATTGGATAATCCTACGGAAAGGAGAGTAGAATATTGCTAGCAGAAGAATATACATTTTTGTTTAATCTTGATGCCCAGCTGCTCTTCGACACAGCGCTACTTGCAATAGCAGTGTTTTTCCTTTTCATGTTGATGTCATACCTGCTTTTCAACCCTGCCAGAAAGCTCCTTAAGGACAGACAGGAGAGAATCGCAAATGATATTGACTCAGCAAAGGAAGATAAGGAAAGCGCAGCTGCTTTAAAGGCTGAATACGAGAGCAAGCTTAAGGACATTGATAAAGAGGCTGAGCTGATTTTAGCAGAGGCAAGACAGAAGGCTCTGAAAAATGAAGCTAAAATTGTTGATGAGGCGAAGGAGGAAGCTTCCCGCATCATCAAGAGAGCGCAGGAAGAAGCCGAGCTTGAGAAGAAACATGCAATGGATGATATGAAGCAGGAAATGATTCAGATTGCATCACTTATGGCACAGAAAGTGGTTGCTGCCTCAATCGATACAGACATTCAGGATACATTGGTTGAAGAAACACTTAATGAGATGGGAGAGTCAACATGGCTAAGCTAGTATCTAAGACATACGGTGATGCATTGTTTGAACTGGCCCTTGAGAACAACCAGCTGGATTCCATGTTAGAAGAGGTAAGGGCTGTCTCTGCAGCGATTGCAGAGAATGAGGACCTGACCAAACTGATGAATCATCCAAAGATCGTTAAAGAAGATAAAATCAAGGTCATCGAGGATATTTTTACAGGGAAGGTTTCCATGGAACTGGTAGGACTCATGAGAATGATTGTAGAAAAGGATCATTACAATGAGCTTGACAGTGTGTTTGAATACTTTGTAAGCAGAGTAAAGGAACACAAAAATATTGGAACAGCTTATGTGACATCTGCAGTTGAGCTGTCTGAGGCTCAAAAGGCAGCAGTCGAGAAGCGTCTTCTTGAAACCACAAAATATGTGGAATTTGAGATGCACTTTGATGTCGATGCCACACTTATTGGTGGCATGAAAATTCGAATCGGGGACAGAGTAGTAGACTCAAGCATTAAGAACAAGCTTAATGACTTAACCCGTGAATTAACAAAAATACAGTTGAAAGTAGGTGAATGCGCTCCATGAATTTAAAGCCAGAAGAAATCAGCTCAGTAATCAAAGAGCAGATTAAGAGATACGCATCCCAGCTTGAGGTAGCAGACGTTGGAACCGTTATTCAGGTAGCCGATGGTATTGCCCGTATCCATGGTTTGGAGAATGCGATGCAGGGAGAACTTTTGGAGTTCCCTGGAGAAGTTTATGGAATGGTATTAAACCTTGAGGAAGATAATGTTGGAGCCGTACTTTTAGGCTCACAGAAGAATATCAGCGAGGGAGATACCGTAAAGACTACCGGACGAGTTGTTGAGGTGCCGGTTGGAGATGCACTGTTAGGACGTGTTGTAAACGCCTTAGGACAGCCAATAGATGGAAAAGGACCTATTGAGTCAGATAAGTTCCGTCAGATTGAGAGAGTTGCATCTGGTGTTATTTCAAGAAAATCAGTAGATACCCCATTACAGACAGGTATCAAGGCCATCGATTCCATGGTTCCAATCGGACGTGGACAGCGTGAGCTTATCATCGGTGACCGTCAGACAGGAAAGACAGCTATCGCAATTGATACAATTATTAACCAGAAGGGTCAGAACGTAAAATGTATTTATGTTGCTATCGGCCAGAAGGCTTCAACAGTTGCATCAATTGTAAATGAGTTAGAAGAATTTGGCGCAATGTCATACACAACAGTAGTAGCAGCTACAGCATCTGAGCTTGCTCCACTTCAGTATATTGCACCATATTCAGGATGTGCCATCGGTGAAGAGTGGATGGAAAATGGACAGGATGTGCTCATCGTATATGATGATTTATCAAAGCATGCAGCTGCCTATCGTACACTTTCTCTTCTCTTAAAGAGAGCACCGGGACGTGAGGCATACCCAGGAGATGTATTCTATCTCCATTCAAGATTATTAGAGCGTGCAGCCCGTCTCTCAGACAAGTTAGGTGGAGGTTCACTTACAGCCCTTCCTATCATTGAGACACAGGCAGGCGATGTATCTGCATACATTCCAACCAACGTAATTTCTATTACAGATGGTCAGATATATCTTGAGACAGAGATGTTCAACGCAGGATTCCGCCCAGCTATCAACGCAGGTTTGTCTGTATCACGAGTTGGAGGTTCAGCTCAGATTAAGGCTATGAAGAAAATCGCAGCACCTATCCGAGTAGAGCTTGCCCAGTATCGTGAGCTCGCAGCATTTGCCCAGTTCGGTTCAGAGCTGGATGCAAGTACAGCAGAGCAGTTAGCACAGGGTGCAAGAATCAAGGAAATCCTTAAGCAGCCACAGTATAAGCCAATGCCTGTTGAAAAACAGATTATCATTATCTATGCTGCTACAAAGAAATATCTCCTTGATATTGAAGTGGAAGACATATTACGTTTTGAGCAGGAGCTTTTCGATTTCATCGATACCAAGTATCCTGAAATCCCAGAAGAGATTGCTGCAAAGAAGGTAATGGATGATGAGCTTGAAGCAAAGCTTGTAAAAGCCATTGAAGAGTGCAAGGCACAGTTCAAATAACGGCAGAAAGTAGGTGGTAAGAAATGGCCTCAATGCGAGACATTAAGCGAAGAAAAAGTAGTATTTCAAGTACTCAGCAGATCACCAAGGCAATGAAGCTTGTTTCTACCGTTAAACTGCAGAAGGCAAAGACTCGTGCAGAGTCAACAGACCCTTATTTCAATTATATGTACAAGACAGTGAGCTCTATGCTTGCAAAGAGTGGAAACATCAACCATCCTTATCTGACTCCGGGAGAATCAGATAAAAAGGCTGTTGTTGTTATCTCTTCAAACAGAGGACTTGCCGGTGGTTACAACAGTAATATCGTAAAGCTTATTACCGAAAGTGATTGGAATAAAGAGGATCTCGATATCTATGCTATTGGAGGAAAGGGAGAGGAAATGCTCCAGTCCCGTAGCTACAATATCGTGGAGAGTGCGCCACAGATTATGGAAGACCCGACATACGCAGATGCAGCAGCTCTCTGCAAGAGAGTGCTTGACTCATTTGCAAAGGGTGAGGTTGGAGAAATCTATCTGGCCTATACACATTTTAAGAATACGGTTACTCAGGAGGCAAAGCTTATAAAGCTTCTGCCAGTGGAGATTAATCCGGATGAGGTCAGCACAGAGGACTCAAATGTCATGATGAACTATGAGCCAAACGAAGAGGAGGCTCTCGACATGATTATCCCTAAATATGTGACAAGCTTATTCTATGGAGCACTTGTTGAGGCTTTGGCAAGTGAAAACGGAGCCCGTATGCAGGCAATGGATTCTGCTACAAGCAATGCAGAAGATATGATTAGTGATCTGACACTGAAATACAATAGAGCGCGTCAGGGATCTATTACTCAGGAGCTTACTGAGATTATCGCTGGTGCGAATGCTATTTCTTAGAGATGGCATTATGGGGAAGCTGATTCCCGGACAATAATTAGAAAAGGAGAACAAAAATGGCAGATAAGAATGTTGGTAAAATTACCCAGATTATCAGTGCCGTTCTGGATATCAAATTTTCAGAAGGCAGACTGCCTGAGATAAATGACGCGATTGACGTTCCTCTCAAAGATGGTGGGAAGTTAGTTGTTGAGGTTGCTCAGCATCTGGGTGATGACACAGTTAGATGTATCGCCTTAGGACCTACAGATGGTTTGGTTCGTGGAATGGATGCAATCGCAACTGGAGCACCAATTTCTGTACCAGTTGGTGAAAACACACTGGGAAGAATGTTTAACGTGCTTGGAAATCCAATAGATGAAATAGAGGCTCCTAAAACAGAGGAGCATTGGCCGATTCACAGACCGGCTCCATCATTTGAGGAGCAGGCAACATCCCAGGAGATGTTAGAGACAGGTATCAAGGTCGTTGACCTTCTTTGCCCATACCAGAAGGGTGGAAAGATTGGTCTTTTCGGTGGTGCCGGTGTAGGTAAGACAGTACTCATTCAGGAGTTGATTCACAACATCGCTACAGAGCATGGTGGATACTCAGTATTCACAGGTGTAGGTGAGCGTACTCGTGAGGGAAATGACTTATATTATGAAATGAAGGAATCAGGAGTTATTGATAAGACTACCATGGTGTTCGGTCAGATGAACGAGCCGCCAGGAGCCCGTATGAGAGTTGCTCTTACAGGTCTTACAATGGCTGAGTACTTCCGTGATAAAGGTGGAAAGGATGTGCTTCTCTTCGTAGACAACATCTTCCGTTTCACACAGGCTGGATCTGAGGTATCTGCCCTTCTTGGACGTATGCCTTCAGCCGTTGGTTATCAGCCAACCCTCCAGACTGAGATGGGTGCTCTTCAGGAGCGTATTACATCAACAAAGAATGGTTCAATCACATCAGTACAGGCCGTATATGTGCCAGCCGATGACTTGACTGACCCAGCGCCAGCTACAACATTCGCACATCTGGATGCA
>URLU01000182.1 GCA_900548765.1 uncultured Lachnobacterium sp. | reverse complement strand
CTGCAAGCTCGCTTATATTGTCAATCTCCACAATATCGCCTGCCTGCATTTGACGGATACCAAGCTCATACTCGTCCTTGTGACAGAACATAGCCACATCATCCCAGTAAATCTGATGATTTTTTTTCTCCTCAAACTCAATCTCCAGATGCTTTTTAAGTTTCTTCCCGTCCTCTGCTGTCCATCTGGAAATGCTGTAAAGTATCCAGCCACCTTTGCCGCCATCTCTGCTGCAGCTTGTGACTATTCCATTTTCAACTGTCATAAGCCACTCATCCGTCTCGCCATCAGTCCAGACTGCATTGTAGCCAGACCTCTTAAACTCAGGCGCTAAAATGGAATCATTGTATATAATCTGGTCTCCATCCAGAATAATTGCATCCTGGATATAGTCTCTGGCAACATAGAGCGATGCAATATTGTTGCACTTGTCATAGTAAGGATTATCAATCAGCTTAAGCCCCGGATATTCCTCCTCCAAAACCTTAAACTGGTCTTTGAGATAGCCTACAACCACATATATTTCATTGATTCCATTCCTGTGCAAGCCCCGGATTACAGTGTCAATCATTCTGACACCATTTACCCTGACAAGCGGCTTAGGGGTGGTTAAGGTCACCGGCTGCATTCTCTTGCCGATTCCTGCTGCCATAATAATAGCTCTTTTTACTTTTCCCACTTTATTATTCCTTTCCTCTCACTAACCAATCAGCTCACTGACTATCTTGTAGTAGTCCTTTGCATATCTGTACTGTCTCAGCGAATACTCACCAAACTCAACTCCAAGCTGTCTCTTATATTCACACCAGTTGCTCCACAAGAGACCACAGCAGGCAATATAGCAGTAGATTTTTATTCTGACTGCCTCATCACATTTTCCCTCAAAGTAAATATCTATGAGCCTGTCCACCTGAGCCCTGTTATAGAGAGAATATATGCAGAACATTGCTATATCCACATGTGGGTCCTGCATGCCCGCGTACTCCCAGTCTATCAGCCTGACCTCGTCTCCTGAAAAAAGGAAATTGTCAGGAACAGCATCAATATGAGTCAATACATGCTCACAGGCATGCTGGTCTATGTATTTTCTTAATCCAAATACATTTTCCTTTGTACGCTCATAATCTGTATAGGCAGACTTGTTATCTCCCCATAGGGACTCATAAAAATCTATCTTTTCAAAAATATCAAAACTATGGTCAACCTTAAGCTTCATATTATGAAAATCTCTGAGCTTTGCCATGCATCTTTCCAAATCATCTGCACAGTCGGCATCACAGCACCTCACATTCTCTATAAACCTTGTCAGCTTGTAGCCGTTATCCGGATTGATATAGATTACATCATCACTGATTTTGTAATCCATAATCGCCTGATAGACAAAAGCCTCCTCCCTGCGGTTTATAAGCTGGTCTGTGCCCTCACCAGGGATTCTCATGATATATTTCTGCCCCTTGCAGGAAAAGAGAAAGGAGCGGTTGGTCATTCCCTTTTTGAGTACTGTGATGTCAACTATATCTCCCTGCCTCACATTAAGCGCCTTGCAGATAGCCTCAATGGCATCCGACTTCAAATGGTCCGAATCCTCATCCAAATCCCTGAGCTGCTCGTAAGTGTTTATTTCCACCACATTAGCAGATGAAACCACCCTTGCCTGTATAGTCATCTTATACTTGGCATACAGGGCTTCCTCCCAGAAAGAATTGTCATATCTGCTATCCCTGCACAGGCTTTCTATTTTTGCCTTCACGCTGGCTGCATCCTCTTCCTCCAGATAGCATATACCAATCATGGCATTGCCACCCACACCATCCTGAACAGTTACAAGCTCATTTTTTCTATTCACTCTCACCGTACTGTCATCATCTATCAAATCACTGACCATATACCATGAATACAGTTCATTCCGATTATAAGGATTCTGGTTACACCATATATCACATGGGATAATATATGAATTAGACAAATGCTCTAAAGCCAGCTTTACAGAATATAAATTGTTTTTGGAGGCATATGCCGGATTTACAATAAGCTCCACACCATACAAATCCATAAGATATTCATACTGCTCTTTCATGAAGCCCACCACAATATAAATCTCTGTGATTCCCACCTCATGTAACTGCTTTATGGTTCGCTCTATAAGGGGTTCCCCATCGACCTTAATAAGTCCCTTTGATGTCTCAGTATTAATGGGAACCATTCTCATTCCAAAGCCGGCAGCCAGAATAATGGCATTCCTTGGAGACTTACGGTTAAGCTCCTCATGTGCCTTTTCCGTCGGATTCATTCTCTCATCAAGATATCCATCAGCCATGAGATTTTTAATAGAGCGGTTTACAACGCCTAATGAATGACCACATGACTCTGCCAGTATTCTTTGATTTATGAAGGGTTCATCAATCAAGGCTGTAAGTACATCACATTCTTGTTTGTTCATGCTTTACTCCTTTTATGTTTTCGTGAACACTGTGTTAAAAAATAAACTGCAGATAAACTACAGTTCATTTGACTTTTCTGATTTAGTATAAAACTTATTGATCAGTTTTGCAATAGCTTTTGGCCAAAATTTACAAAACATGACATAATTTTCTTCCACCCTGGCATTATCGTGAATAATCGCTGTTGTAGCTGACTCTTCATGAATCCTGTGGCTCATCAGAGGCTCTGATATATAGATAAAATCTCCCTTGTATCTGGACAGCTTCTCCCATGCTTCCCAATCCTCACAGCTTCTGAAGCCATGGCTGAATATAGGTCTGTCCACATTTTCCAGATCAAAAGTAACAGCCGGACAGCTAATCGGATCTCCCAGAGACAACACTCTTCTGCGCACAAATCTACTGCCGGAGAAACATTTTGCCCTCATAGGAAAAAGCATTATTCTCTTTATTTTAAGCATGGTGGTGTCATGTACCTGTACCCCATCACGGAGCTCAAAATAGTCAGAAAACGCAATAAGCGGCTTCTTTGCCCTATCCATCCTGTCAATGATTTTCGCTGCATACTCCGGTTCGTAGGTATCATCCTGATGGGCAACTGTAGCATATCTGGTCTCCACCTTGCTCAAGGCAAAATTCCAATCCTGGGTAATGCCATGCTCGCCCTCGTTTATGTATACCGGAATATCGTATTTCTCTGCCAGAGCATAAATATACTGGTTTGGTGTTGATGTTGCCAGAATAATCTCAGACTTGACAGTCTGATTCTTCAAAGACAATATACAATCCTCCAGATACCTGCTCTCCTTATAAGCACATATTGCAAATGTATGTGATAAACTCATTTTTTTCTCCTTATCATAGACCTAGCATTATCCCTGCCATATATAATACTTACTTTGAAGAGTATCGTCAATCATGAGATATAAAAAAGTCACTAACGGCTTATTTTTCTGAATTGAGAATTACAACATAATTTCCTATATAGTAAAAGAGATCCCCGCCGAAGCGAAGACCTCTTTAAATAAGTCTTTATGTATGTTTTATGGAATTATCTCCAAACACCATCCATACCTACGAAATATCCGTCTGGTGTGTACTGGTTGATTAACATAAGACCATCCTCGATGTAGTACCAAGAACCATTGTACTGTAACCATCCATCGTAACCTGTACCATCTGCATTAACATAGCACCATACATTACTTGATGTATAACCAGCTTTTGTAGATGTAATCTGATACCAACCATTTGTTACCATAACACCATTCTTATCAAGAACATATCTTGGTGATGCATTTCTAGCTGCATAGAAAGCATCCCAATCTGTTGTTCCATCAGCTTTCTTGTAGTTTCTAGTAGATACAGGATTTACAATATCATTTGCTACCATTCTACCATTGTCGATGAAATACCACTTTCCAGCATCTGCTACCCAGCCTGTATAAGAGCTTCCGTCAGCATTTGTGTAGATGTATGATGTACCCTTGCTTGTTCCAGTCTCATACGAGTCATCATACCAGCCTGTTACCATTCTACCATCTTTGCCAAGATAATATCTTACATCACTGTTTTCAGCAGTTGTATATTCCCAGTCAGAAGACTCCATATAACCATTGTTAATGTAGTACCAGCTACCATTGTATGCTAACCATCCATCATATACAGAACCATCAGCATTGCAGTATACCCAGTCAGAAACTGTGTTTCCATACTGATACCAGCCTGTTACCATCTGACCTCTGTCATTGAAGTAGTATGTTGTACCATTGATTGTACGACTTGCATCTGTAACAAGACGTCCATTTGACTCAATATAATACCAGTATGAACCGCTCTGTAACCAGCCACCTAACTGACCATCTGTTGTGTTATAGTCATATGGTGTTCCGTCACTGTTTGCATAGTACCATCCATAAGATGTACCATACTTAGTTGTGTTTGAATCCCATGTCCATCCGCTTACCCACTGTCCAGAAGGTGCGAATACCTGCTGCTTATCTCCAACTGTATATGTGCCATATGAAGCCATCTGACCTGAAGCATTGAACCAGTACCACTTTCCGTTAATCTGCTTCCAGCTATCCTTTACCATAGCTCCGCTATTCTCGAAATAGTACCAATCTGTCCAGTCACCATACTGAGACTTAATTTCCTGCCATCCTGTAGCCATATAGCCATCAGCCTTGAAGTAATATGTATTACCATTTACCTCTACGAAATCATTTGTAACATATGATCCATTGCTGTACTGCCACCACCAGCCTTTAGCATTAGACTGCCAGGAACCATCGCCAG
>URLU01000181.1 GCA_900548765.1 uncultured Lachnobacterium sp. | reverse complement strand
CATGACAAATGAAATCCAGAATCGTCTGGAAAATACAAATGACACCAGCACAAAGGCTATGAACACTACAGATTTGCTGCGCAATGCTATAGAGCGGGGCAAACAGCAGTCTGATGAGCTGGCACAGCAGTCAGTAATTGTGGATGAGGGAACCTCACAGATTTCCGGCACAATAGCAGAGCTTATCGAAAGCGTTGGAAAGGTTTCAAATATTACTGAGACAATCTTAAATATTTCCTCACAGACAAACCTCTTAGCACTCAATGCTTCAATTGAAGCAGCAAGAGCCGGTGAGGCAGGAAAGGGATTTGCCGTTGTAGCTGACCAGATTAGAAAGCTTGCGGAGGAGACAAAACAGTCTACAGAAATGATTACAGCAATCATGAACGACCTGACAAGAGTTACAGATGAGACACAGAAGGAGCTACAGGTATCTGTTCAGAGTATTGAGGTTCAGCGTGAGTTGGTTAAGACCGTTCATGAGGACTTTATTGAAGTAGAAAATGGAATGAACGATTTGGTTAATGGTGTTACAACCATGACTGAAGAGGTTGGGGCAGTGCTTGATGCCAACCAAACAATTGTGGACGGTATAAGCACCTTATCCGGAATATCACAAGAGATTTCCGCAAATACCGCAAGCAGCAAGGATGCTATGGAGAGCTTGAGCCAAAGCATGGACAGCTTCTCTGATACAGTTGAGAAGGCTTCAAATCGCCTGAAATACCTTAAAGAGACAGCTTCTGTATAAGCTGACAAAATACGTATAAAATTATGGCATATGTACGAATTCGTGCATATGCTGTTTTTATACCTAAATATACGAAAAAACTGCCGTTGGCTGATTGCTTATTTGCTTTCGTATACCGGAAAACTGCCGCTGGCTGATTTTTTGTTTGCCTTCGTATACCGGAAAACTGCCGCTGGCTGATTTTTTGTTTACCTTTGTATGCCAGAAAACTGCTACTGACTGATTTTTTGTTTGCCTTCGTCTGCCGGAAAAGCTGGCAATAGCAGATTTTTGCATACTTCAATACATAGGAAAGTTACTAACAGTTAGTTTATATACGACAATTATATAATATATTTAATAATATAGAAAATAACATAAATAATATTATTAATATAATATATTTTATATTACAGCATCCTTACAGCTCAATTACTTACAGCCAGCCTCTAGCCATTAATCTTAATATCCATGCCACTGTTTTCCCCAATCAAGCCGCATATTTCCTCTGCCATCTCCTGTGGACTTTCCTTCATGCCATTTTCAAGCCATTTAAGAAATACATTATATAAAGCTCCTGAATAGAAATACACATTATATCTCTTGATGTCATTAAAGGGCATATCACCCATCTGGTTCTCCAGCTCCCGGTCAAACATATCCAGATATATATAAGCCAGTCCTGACTTAAAGACACACAAAATAAAGCGCTTATATGACCTGAAATATCTGAATATCAGCAGAATAGAGGGATAGCTGAAAAACCCTCCATCAAGCTTTGCCGCCTTTTTACGATATTCATTCATAATGTCATCTGTCACCTTGATTAAAACCTCTTCCTTTGACTCAAAATTACGATAGTAGGAGGCTCTGGCAACACCAGCTGTCTGCACTATGTCTGTGACTGTTATATCTGAAAAAGGCATCTGCTCCATAAGCTTTATAAGTGCCCTGCTGATTTTGATTTTTACCTGCCTGTTAGCTTCGTACCGCTTGTCTGTTTCTTTCATTGCCTACTCCTCTGTTTTCTGAATTTGAACTTATTTTGTCAAAGCATATTTTAACTAATTAAATTCGCTGCCACTTAATATATGGGTTAAAACTCCAAAACAACACTAGTTAAAATGAGTCATTTTGTCTCACATTAAATCATTGTTTTCATTGCAAACAATGATATAATTCAATTCATGTCACATGATGTGATACAAATTATATCACATCAAAACTATTCTAAACAAGTGGAGGTATCTATGATAATAGTAACAGACACAGCTTCTGACATATTAGAATCGGAAGCAAAAGCAATGAACATTAAGCTCATTACAATCCTTTCAATCTTTGAGGATGAAACTATAGAGGAAAATACAGAGGAATCTTTTGCCAGATTTTATAAAAAATTAGATAAGAATGAGGCTCTGCCTGCCTCAAGCCAGCCGTCACCAGACAAGTACCTCACTGTGTTTGAACAGGCAAAGGAAGCAGGGGAGGAAGTGCTGGTCATTACCATTTCATCCAAGCTGTCCGGAACCTACAACTGCGCTGTACTTGCTCAAAACATGGCAGAATACGATAAAATATACATTGTGGATTCCTTACAGGCATCCCTGTCCCAGAGAGTATTAGTCAATTATGCAGTTAGTCTGCGGAATAAGGGGATGAATGCCGTCCAAATTGCTGAACAGCTCCTTGCCATCAGAAGCCGTATTTTCCTCACCGGCGTTCCTGCTGATATGCGTTATCTCAAGAAAGGCGGCAGGGTATCGCCAGTAATTGCCAATATTGGTGATATTATCGGCATCAAACCAGTTCTCTGGCTAAAGGATGGCGTAATCGAATGTAAAATGAAAGTGAGAGGCTGTAAGGCTGCAAAAGCCGGCATGCAGTCCTTTCTCACAGATATGGAGCTGTCAGATGAGCTTCCCGTACTCTTTGGTCACAGTAATAATGAAACCAAGGGAAATACTTTTATGGAAGAGACCATGAGCAAATTTAATTTATCAGGATGCAGCCTGCACAACGTAGGTCCTGCCATTGGAACACATATCGGACCGGATGCTCTACTCATGGCCTTTGTGACAAAATAATCTGCAGCTGGCAGTTTTTATTATTTATGTTTATATAATAAGACGAAAGTGATAAGATAAGCATATCTAACAAACACACAAGGGAGCACAGATATGAACAGTTCAAACGAAGAATTAGCACAAAAAATAATCAAGGGCTTAAAATCCCGCAACATGACAGGATATTATGTAAAGACAAAAGAAGAAGCCTTAAACAAAGCCTTAGAGCTTATACCTGAGCAGAGCAAAATCACCAAGGGAGGCTCTATGTCCGTCAATGAGATTGGACTTGTAGATGCCTTAAAAGCAGGTAACTATGAATACTGTGACAGAGAAGCCATGGAGGATAAGAGGGCAGCCGAGCTTTTCGCCTATAATGCGGATATATATTTAGGGAGCACAAATGCCATCACTGAGGACGGAATACTCATAAATATTGATGGAAATTCAAATCGTGTATCAGCCTACGCATATGGTCCGAGAAAGCTTATCCTGATTGTGGGCATGAACAAGGCCGCTGCAGATGTAGATTCTGCAATGAAGCGTGCCAGAAATGAAGCTGCACGCCTTAATGCAAAAAGATTTGGACTATCCCTGCCTTGTACCATGACAGGTTCATGTATGAACTGTAAATCACCTGATACCATATGCTGTCAGTTTCTAGTAACCAGATATTCAAGGCATAATGACAGAATACATGTTATTCTCGTGGACGAAGCTCTGGGATATTAAATATAAGCAATACGCTTCCAGCAAGCACAAAACACCATTTTACAGCGTTCAGGCTAAAAATTGATGAAGCAAACAGAGCAGCTATCTCAACCATATTTACGCCCATATTCATGGCAGACAGGGAGGCAGCTCTGTTTTCGTGCATATCGAGGTCATCTATCAGCTTATTTTCCCGTTCCATAATCAGGTATTCTGTTACCGTGACAAATAGCGGGGTAATACACATGGCAATAATGCTGGCTGTCTTGTTCTGCACAAGACCAAGCATAATTACGGACAGCCCTGACAAGGCCGCAAAAATCACAAAAAACCTTGATTTTGCAGCTTTTTCTCCCCATGTAATAACTGGCTCTGCCAGCATCTCAATAAGAGAATAGGCAAGTATTATAGCAGATATCCACTCCTCTGATATGCCCATGCCTGTTAATTTTTCTACATAAAAGAAATTAATCAGAATCCATATTACACTAAAGGTTGAAAGAATAATCATAATATGTCTGGAATTTTTGTGTTTAAAAAGTTCCAGAATTTTACTTAGGTCAAGTGACTGGTCTGTGGCATCAGCTTCGCTTGATTTATTTTTACCAGAGTTTTTCAATCCCAGGGCAAAAAAGACTGCAAAAAAACCTGACACTATGGTAGCTATAAGCAGACCATTCATATCAAAATACTTATATATGAATACATATGTAATCGTGCTGATTATAAATCCAATCGTGCCATAATTAGCCGAATGAGCCAATTTTCTGGCAAAAACTTTCTCTCCGTAAGTGCTGTAAATATAGGCCTCACAGGTTCCAGAGGACAGACATCCTCCTATTCCCTCAATTACTGCCTCCAGCACAAAAAGCCACATAGAATGAAACACAAAAGCCAGTAAGAGTAAAATCCGTGCAAAAAGCATAGTTATCTGCGCTAAAACAATTGATTTTTTGTATCCTATTTTATCTGTTATAAATCCAGTTGGAATTTCTCCCACAAAAATAGCAAGGGACAATAACGCCTGAAGCATAAAAACCGCCGCGTTGGAAACACCTGCCTGAGTCCTGATAAGCAGTGCCACAGGTGCATAAAAGATAAGCCCATTAAAAAAACAGACTCCGTCGTAGTTATCAAATTTTTTAAACATAAAGCCTCCTTATTTACCAATCAAAAAGTAAGCAAAACGGACCGCAAAAATGCAGCCTGACTTTTACCATATTGAATTAGCAAATAAT
>URLU01000180.1 GCA_900548765.1 uncultured Lachnobacterium sp. | reverse complement strand
TCACTGCATTTCCAGGATATCCTTCCTGTAAATCAGCATCCTCAATCTCGAAAGTTATGCTATTGTCTGCCTGTGACTTCACATTCCATACTCTGAGTGCTGTACTCTGGGAACCGCTGTGGAGACAGTTTTCATTATCATTGGCCTCAAGCTTATACTCCACTCCGTCTATATTAATCTTTGCATTAGAAATTCTGTTTGCACATCTTCCGATTACCGAACCCAAATAGCAGTGCCCTTTCTCATAGGCAGCAAAATCCTCATAACCTAAGGCTACATCTACCAGACTTCCGTCCTTGTCTTTTACAAACAGGGCTAATACTGTTGCGCCATAATCTGACACCACAAGCTTCATGCCATTGCTATTGCTGATTTCATAACGATTTACTGTTTCACCTGATTTGGTTTTTCCAAATAATTCTTTCTTCATGATACCCTCCTTAGATTCGAACATTCCTCATTTGATTTTACTTTATTTTACAGCAAAATGAAAGACCTATTAAGCTTTCTCTTCAATTTACCGATAATAATATCATCAGATAAGTATCACATGGAGGTGGTATGTACTTATGGCAAAAGTATCTACAGCAATCAGTCTTTCACAGACCTATTTTCTGAGAGATTATTACAGCAACAACAGAGGTCTGGTGACTTCATCCAACAGGACAAAATATACTAATTCGGAGCTTTCCTTCGAGGACAGTCTGGCTCTGCGCAGAGCTGTAAAAAAGCTTGGTGGTTACAGTTATACAGACTCTGAGAACAGCGAGAGCATAGCCAATGCCATTAAGGGCTTTATAAAGACCTACAATAATACCATTGGTTCTGCCGGAACATCCTCAGACCACGATATATTAAGACAGGCTAAACGCCTGAAAAAGTATGTAAACGACAATTCTGATACTTTAAGCAAGCTTGGTATAACAGTCCAGACCGATGGCACTCTCAGCTGCAGCGAGAACCTGTTAAAAAAAGCAGACAAGGATGATCTCCAGTCTGCCTTTGGTAAGGATAGTAAATTTTTAAAAAATCTGACCAGCACTGCGAAGAGACTTCATACTGAGACATATGATAACCTGTATGGTCAGATGACGGGGTCAGGCAATAACATTAATCTGGTATTGTAATGATCTGGGGACTTCCCACATTTTAGGTTGTGTTAATCTACTGATATACAGCTTATTTTGCCGAAAAAATATGAAATTAGCTGCGGGAACGAATTGCGGATAAGGCGTATAACTCTGTATGGTTATCTCCATTCCTTAGATTGATGGAAACCCGCAGCAGTTCATATTTTGTTCTGCTGCCATGCATCCAGAGAAGCTGCCAGTGGCAGGTTCGTCTGGTAAAACAACTGTATATCATCCGATTATCGTAGATTATTGAGTGGGAAGTCATTTACGCATTGAATTACTGCTTTAAATTGCGGCACTCAATTACTGCTTTAAATTGCGACTTTTAATTGCAGCACTCAATTACGGCTTTAAATTGTGGCATTAAATTTTGCCATTAAATACTTTCGATATGTCATCGGCGGATGCAGTTACTGAGCCTTGTATCATCTGATTATTTCCACCACCTTTGGCTGAAAACTCATCTTTAAGCTTTCCTGCTATTTCCTTACAGTCCTTATTTTTACTTCCTACAACGTAATTGTATCCATTTTCATCATCACCGACGAAAATTCCACAATATCCGCTGTGTTTCTCCATCATGCTGTTTATGACATTTCTCAGTGTCTTGGTATTGATTCCGGTCTCAAACATGATTACATCTTCCTGCTCTGCCGGTATGCTCTCCAGCTTCTGCAAAAGCAGGGTCTGGTTTGCCTGGGCAAGCTGTGAGCTCATGCTCTGGTTTATGGTTTTAAGCTTTTTCACAGTATCTACCAGTTTATCCTGACCTGTTGTGAGGAAGCCTGTCAGTTCACTGATTACAGCCGCCTTTTCCCTGAATGCCATAAGTGCCCTGAATCCACAAAGAATAGTCACTCGGATTCCACCCTTATAATTTTGAATGCCCATGACCTTAAGTATGCCGATTTCGCCTGTTCTCCTTACATGAGGAGCACAGCAGGCGCACACATCATATCCCGGTACTGTCACGATTCTGACCTGACCTTCTATCTCGATTTTGCTCCTGTACTCAAGCTTTTCAAGCCCTTCTCTGGTTGGGAAAGTCACCTGTACCTCAATATTTTCTGTAATCGCTTTATTTACCTCATATTCGATATCGTATATATCCTGCTCCGACATGATGCCATTAAAATCCATAGTGACAGTCTGGTCGCTCAGATGAAAGCCTACATTATCATAGCCAAATCTGCTGTGTACGATTCCTGAAAAAATATGCTCTCCTGAATGTTGCTGCATATTATAAAATCTATGAGTCCAGTCGATTATTCCGTGTACCTTATCACCAGTCTTTGGAAGTGAATCCTTACTCACTGCAGCTTCATGTGCGCCTTCGCTGTCCACAGTCAATGTGTGGACTATTACTCCGTCATTTATCTGGACGTCCGATACCTGTATTCCGTTTATGGTTCCCTTGTCCGGACTCTGTCCACCCTGCTCCGGGAAGAAAAGGGTTTGGTCGAGGATTAGGTGATATTCATTTTCCGATACTTCTTCACAGCTTAGTACTGTGGCGTCAAATTCTGTGGCATAGGCATCGGAATCGTATAGGTATGTCGTTTTTTCTGGTGTCATATTGGGTTCCTTTCTGTGTTGTGATTTTGTCTGCAGTCTGTTGGCTTAATTGAGGTTTTACCTTTTTGCTACGTTTACCTAACGAGAAGCTCGAATCCGCAGCTTCCGCTGCTTCTCCGTTGCTTCGCAACTATGATTCTCGCTTTTCGTTGCCATGCATCCAGAGAAGCTGCCAGTGGCAGGTTCGGTTGGTTAGGGCGTACAATGCAGGTACACAGCCTTGCAAGCCAGCTTGCAGTCTGTGTACCTACATTGTACGCTTTTTATACGATAAAAAAAAGACAGCCTTTCGTTCTGCTGTCTTTTTAGGAGAAGGTATTTTACTATGGGGATAGTAAAAATATATAATGTATTGGGGGGTTTTTACAAGAATTATATTACCATGGTGCTGGACATAAGTGTGCACAAACTTGCTAAAATTTGCGAAAACATTTTGTGCAAAATGCGCAAACGGTTAACCTTGTCAGCTTCATAACGCTTATGTGGTATGTTTTTGTATGCCAATAAATCTTAATAAAACCTGTTCTACCACTCCTCATCTGGATATTTCATGTTCCAATCTTTTCTGAGTCTGGTCATAATATCCATAACATCCCTTGAATACTCAAGCTTCATTTCAGAAGCATCGGCGTTCTTAACTGCGGCTTCCATATCCATCATCTCGTAGTAGAGTGCGTTTTCTGTCTGTCCTGCCTCTATCTCTCTGGTATTGCCAGACTCTGCATCCACAATTACTGCCTTTGACGCTCTAGGATATTCCATGATTTCAATATAACCCTTTTCACAGCTTATCATGGCGCGCTTTGGCTGCTTCGAATGCATTGACAGCGCAACTGTTGCCATCTCGTCCTTGCTGTTTTTAAGCAGAATAGTCGCCTGCTCATCCGAGCCTGTAGGCGATGGCTTCCACTGGCTGACTATCTCATCCGGCTTCTCTGACATAAAGCTTCTAACTATGGACAAAGCATACACACCAATGTCCAGCATCGCACCACCGGCAAGATTCATGTTGAAAAATCTGTTTTGCATGTTATATTCCTTGAAACTGCCGAAGTTCATGGTAATCATCTGCACTTTGCCCAGCTCTCCCCTCTCTACAATGCCCCACAGCTCCTTGTAAAGCGGCATATGCCATATAGTCATAGCTTCCGCTATAATCAAGTGCTTCTGGCTGGCAAGGTCAATCATCTCATTTAATTCCCTGCTGTTTAATGTAATGGATTTTTCAACTAATATATGCTTGCCATTTTCAAGCGCTTTTTTCATAAACTGGTAGTGGGTATTGTGCGGCGTTGTGATATATATGATGTCCACCTTTTCGTCCACAAACATATCATCTATATCATCATATACCTTTTCTACTCCATACTTCTCTGCAAAAACAATTGCTTTCTCATGAGTACGATTTGCAACCGCGTAGAGTGTCTTCCCCATCTTCTGAAGCGCAACAGCCATCTCATTTGCTATCACACCAGTTCCAAGCACTGCCCAATTCAGATTATCTGACATAATGCGTTCTCTCCTTGTATGATTTTCTTGATTGTAGCTCTAATCTGTGTCAAAGTCAACCAAAGTCAGTCAGCGACGTTCATATGGTATTATGGTAACAGTTGAAACAGAGGCATAGAAAAAAGAATGCTACAATTTAGCAATTTGGGCATTCCTTTTTCACTCAACATTTATTCTGTTGTTTCCAACATTGAACTCGTACTATAAAGATATTTCTGATGATGAAGAGCTTATTACTGGAATGTGTGCTTGTTTGTAGTCACTCACGATACACTCATTAGTCACTCAAATATTTTTAAGCCAAAAAATCGGAAGTGCTGATTTTTCAACACTTCCAACTTTTACTGAATGAGACATCGGGGACTCGCTCTCCGCTCCGCTTCGGTCCGCTCAAAGCCGAGGTCCACTGGACCTCGTGAGCCCCGACCAACTGCGTTGTCCGTGGTTCGAGTCCTCCCATGTCTAGCATTAAAAAAACATCTCTCGATTGAGAGACGTCTTTTTAATGAGACATCGGGGATTCGAACCCCGGACAACTTGATTAAAAGTCAAGTGCTC
>URLU01000179.1 GCA_900548765.1 uncultured Lachnobacterium sp. | reverse complement strand
TGTAACAACAAAGGAACAGGCAGAAGCGATATGTAATAACTGGAAAAATTCGAATGAGGATGTGTACGCATATCTTATGGATATACTCCTGAAATAGGCATATTGCTTTAATTGAAATCACTTAGGCAAAATTACTTGAATAAATTTGCTTTATTGAAATTTACTTAAATAAAATTCACTTTATTAAAACAATATGAACTGCTGCGGGTTTCACTCCCTTCGGCTAAACAATAGCTTTTAGGCTTTATGCAACGCAGCTCGAATAGTTCCCGCAGCTAACTTCATATTTTTTCGGCAAAATACACTGTATACTAGGAGATTGTCATAACCTTAATGCTGGAAGCTGCCATGTCTATTTCTTCTGGACACTATATCCAAACTTGCCCAGCTTCTCTCCCATGGCAAAATACTCTCCATGGGAATACATGACAAGCCCTGTCTCATTAATATTAAACTTATTCTTCTCATCCATATATTTATCATCCACAGTCACACCAACTACATCTGCTATAAACATATGGTGGCTTCCAAGCTCCCTGATTTCTCTGACCCTGCACTCTATATTTACCGGACTTTCAGATATGCCAGGGGCTTTTACATGCTCCATCTTAAGCGGTGTCAGGTTAAGCTTTTTAAACTTATCCACATCTCTTCCGCTGGTGACTCCACAGTAATCACAGGCAAATGCCAGTTCCTCTGTTGTGAGGTTTATAACAAACTCTCCGGTCTCCTTTATCATATTATAAGAATACCGCTCCGGTCTTACTGAGATAGACAGCATGGGCGGATTGGTGCATATAGTTCCAGCCCAGGCTACTGTTATAATGTTATTGCATCCCTCTGCATCTGCAACGCTTACCATCACTGCGGGTACAGGGTTCAGCATATTACCCGGTTTCCAGTTTTGTTTTCCCATATTTCTCCTTTATACATATATTTTCTATTCTATACGGCTTATGCTATAAGTCCTGCCTCCTTAAGGCACTTCTTCACAAGCTCCCTGTGGGCATCCTCAATCTCAGTCAGTGGCAGTCTGAGTTTCCCCACATTATAGCCCATCAGGTTCATTGCTCCCTTGACAGGAATCGGATTAACCTCGCAAAAGAGGGCATTAATCAGATCCAGATAGTCAAGCTGTAAAGCTGCTGCCTTTTCCCTATCTCCCTCAAGGTATTCCATAACCATGTCGTGAGCTGCCTTTGGTGCCACGTTTGACAAGACAGAAATCACGCCTATTCCGCCTAAGGAAAGTATAGGAATCACCTGGTCATCATTTCCGGAATAAATATCCAATATGCCTCCTGCCTGCTTAGCAAGCTTTGCTACCTGTGATATATTTCCACTGGCTTCCTTGATTCCGACTATATTTTCACAATCCCTTGCAAGGCGGACTGCTGTTTCCGGTGCTATGTTACAGCCAGTTCTTGATGGTACATTGTACATAATTATCGGAAGTGATACTGCTTTTGCAACCTCCTTATAATGGGCATAGAGTCCATTCTGGGTTGCCTTATTATAAAATGGAGTAACAACAAGCAGTCCATCAACTCCCAGCGCCTCTGCCTTTTTAGAAAAATCAATAACTACGCGTGTGGCATTTCCACCTGTTCCTGCAATAACAGGGATTCTGCCTGCTGTTTTTTCCACTGCATATTTTATAACAGCCAGCTTCTCTTCCTCTGTCATTGTAGCTGGTTCGCCAGTTGTACCACACACAATAATCGCATCAGTTTTCCCAGCAATCTGGCGTTCTATCAGTTCTCCCAGCATATCATAGTTTACTGTCTCATCTTCGTTAAACGGAGTTATAAGTGCTACTCCGGCACCTTTAAATATCGCCATTTATACTCTCCTCTACAATTAAAGCTTTAAATCCGGATTCTCCTTGATTATATCTGCAATAAGTTCTCTCTCATCCATATGATGCTTTACACCACATATTTCCTGATAATCCTCATGACCTTTTCCTGCCAGAACAATTATATCTCCATCCTTGGCATTACGCATGCAGTAAGCAATAGCTTCCTTTCTGTCAGGAATTGTGACATACTCGCCATCTGCCTTGTGTACTCCCACCAGAATATCATTGATGATATCCATTGGCTCCTCATTTCTAGGATTATCAGATGTGACAACTGTCAAATCTGCCAAACGGGATGATACCTCTCCCATCTCATATCTTCTTGATTTCGAACGGTTCCCTCCGCATCCAAAAAGGCATACCAGTCTTCCCGGCTCATATTCCTTAAGTGTGGTCAGCAGACTCTCAAGTGCCATGGCATTGTGGGCATAGTCAATCATCAGTGTGTATCTCTTGGTAACTGGGACAATCTCAATTCTGCCCTTTACCGATACATGCTTTAATGCTTCCTTGATTGTCTCCTCCGGCACATTAAAGTGATGGCATATTGCAATAGCTGTGAGGGAATTGTATACGGAAAAGCTTCCCGGTACATTTACCTCCACCTCAAAATCCATTGAACCGCCTACATGATATTTAATTCCAAGTGCACCATGCTCTTTTATAAGCTCTACATTTTCAGCAACCAAATCATTGCTGTCCTTATATCCAAACTTCTCCACCTGGCATGTGTGTCCCTTTAAAATTCCATCAATATGCTCGCTGTCTCCGTTGAATATGCCATATTTGCATTGCCTGAAGAGCAGGCTCTTACAATGCATGTAATCCGCAAAATCCTTGTGCTCATTCTCACCGATATGGTCTGGCTCAAGGTTTGTAAACACACCAATATCAAATGTAAATCCAGAAACCCTGTGAAGCATAAGAGCCTGTGAGGAAACCTCCATTACTACCGCATCCAGTCCCTCATCTACCATCTGGGCAAAAAGCTCCTGCACTTTGTAGGACTCAGGTGTTGTGTTTGCTGCCGGAGTCCTCTTATCTCCTACGATTGACTCGATTGTACCAATCAGGCCTGTCTTTATTCCGGCAGACTCAAGAATTGATTTAACCATATAGGTGGTAGTTGTCTTTCCCTTGGTTCCTGTGATGCCGATTGTCTTAAGTTTTTCAGCTGGATATCCAAAATATGCGGCAGACATGCAGGCAAGTGCATATCTGGTATTTTCTACTTTAATATATGTCACGCCATTAACCGGAGTTACATCTTTTTCCACGATTACAGCGGCAGCTCCCTGCTTTACTACCAGTGGGATAAACTCATGTGCATCTCTCACCGCACCAGATATACATACAAAAACAGAGCCCTTTTCCACCTTTCTGGAGTCATATACCAGTGTGGAAATCTCCACATCCTCGCTACCTGATATTATCTCATAATCCATTTTCTTTAATAAATCAGCTAAAATCATTATTAATTCCTCTTCTTTCTATCTTTTTATCCGTCTCACCATGTCTCTCATGTCTTCTCACATGTCTGTATCAGGCAATGTATATTCTCCACTAAACACTTCTGTGGCTGGTCCAGTCATAAAAATATGATTGGTTTTCTCATCATACTCTATTGTTAAATCTCCCCCTCTTAAGTGTACCAGCACTCTGTTGTCTGTATATCCATTTAAAATACAAGCCATTACAGAGGCACAGGTTCCTGTTCCGCAAGCCCAGGTCTCAGCAGAGCCTCTCTCCCAGACTCTCATTTTTGCTTCATTCCTTGAAAGCACCTCTACAAACTCTGTATTGGTTCTCTTTGGAAATCTCTCATGATTTTCAAAATGAGGTCCGTATTTCTCAAGTTCAAAATCAGCTACATTATCTACAAAAACTACTGCATGTGGGTTGCCCATTGACACACAGGTCATGCGCCAGGTCTTTCCGCAAACCTCAATTGGCTGGTCAACTACTCTGTCTGTATCTGCCACTACAGGGATTTTATCAGGCTCTAATATAGGTTCACCCATGTCGACTCTGACCTGCTCTACCCTGCCATTTTCAACAAAAAGCCTGAGGTATTTTATACCTGCACCTGACTCCACAGATATCTCTGTCTTGTCAGTAAGCTTATGGTCATACACATACTTTGCAACACATCTGATACCATTTCCGCACATCTCTGCCTCTGAACCATCCGCATTGTATATCCTCATTCTGAAATCCGCCACATCTGATGGTCCGATTGTGATGAGTCCATCTGAACCTATTCCAAAATGCCTGTCACTTACTGCGATAGATAATTCTGCCGGATTCTCTATCTTTTCCTCAAACAAATTGACATACACATAATCATTTCCACATCCATGCATTTTTGTAAACTTCATAAGCTTCCTGCCTTTCGTATCTGTTTTCTTATACATAGAACCTGCCACCAGCCACTTTTTCTGCATGCTTTAGCATACATTGAACCTGCCACTGGTGCTTCCATTACATACTCTGGTACTTAACATCTGTATATACCATGAATTTATCTTATATTATTCATATATTATACTCCGCACAAAATAATATATAAAGTTAAATTAGTGCTATTAATATTGCAAATTGTGCTGTATAATTTTCTTATATAAATTTGTGAGGTAAATATGAACAAATACGAGAAACTGGGCTATCTGACAAGCCCCTTTAGAATATTTCATCTGATTGATGATAATCTGGGAGAAATACCCTTTCATTATCACGATTTCCACAAGATTCTGATTCACCTAAGCGGTAATTGCAGCTACAACATTGAGGGTAGAAGCTATGAACTTATGCCCTATGATATCGTGCTGGTAAATGCTGGGGAAGTTCACCGCCCTGTCCTGCACAATCTGCCTGACATAAGCAGTCACAAGAACCCAGACAATATTATCACCGACAGATATGGCA
>URLU01000178.1 GCA_900548765.1 uncultured Lachnobacterium sp. | reverse complement strand
CCTTTTATCTGAGCAATTTTTTCAATTACAAAAGGAATGTTTGAGGAATCATTACGGCTTCCCCTGTGTGGCTCCGGTGCCATATATGGGCAGTCTGTCTCCAGGAGAATGTGTTCCATAGGAATGGCCTCCACTGTCTCCACCAGCTTTCTGGCATTTTTGAAGGTAACTACTCCACCGACTCCTATAAAATAACCCATTTTGACAAATTCCCCTGCCAGCTCCTTAGAGTAGGAATAGCAGTGAATCACCCCGGGTATTTCCTGAGCCTTGTGCTCCTTCATGACCTGCATGGTGTCCTCTGCAGCATCCCTGGAATGTATTATGACCGGAAGTCCTGTCTCTTTCGCCAAATCAAGCTGTCTGCCAAACCAATAGCGCTGTGCCTCCTGCACCCCTGGCTCCTTGTCCCAGTAATAGTCCAGGCCTATCTCACCTATTGCCACAGTTTTAGCATAATCTGTCTGTTCCCTTAACCATTCAAAGCTGTCCTCATTTAATCCACTAATGTCACTTGGATGCACACCTACTGCCGCGTATATATAATCATGGGTTTTTGCCAGCTCCAGCGTAGTACCTGTGCTCTCGATTGAAGCCCCCACATTTATAATCGGGCTTACTCCACTGTCATGGACTTTTTTCAAAAGTTCTTCTCTGTCATCATCAAACCTGCTGTCATCATAGTGTGCATGAGTTTCAAAAATCATTGCATTTCCTCCGGTATTCCTCTATCGCAGATAATATGGAACTGAGCTCATATCAGTTTTTTTGAATTCATACTCTTCGCCGTCTTCTGCTGAAAGTATCAATATGCTGTCATCATCTGCATTTTTCAAATACAGGCTCTCACTGTATTCATAATCTGTGTCTGCATCATTATAGCTTACTGATATGCCATCAGCCAGATTATCTCCCTCTGTGAAAGTTCCCTCTTCAACAGATGGATCCAGGTCTGAGCCATATCTAGTTACCCTATTATCCAAATCTATAATGTAATATACATTATAATCTGTTCCATATTTCACATAAACCACTGTGTTGTCTGAATCAGCCCTGTCGATTTCTGTCTCTGCTGCCACTTCAGTACTTATCTGGTCAGTTTTGTCCTCTCCTGCCTTCTCTGTATTGACTGCCTTATCTGATACTCCTGCTGCCTCCTGCACAGCCTGTGTATCTGGTGTCTCTGCCTGTCCTGTAGAATCCTCTGCCCCACATGCTGCCAGCCCAAGACACAATGTTAATACCAAAACCACACCTGTAAATTTTCTCATATTCTTTTCCCCCATTAATACAAAACATAAGTTACCTGCTTAATTATAACAAACAAATCTTTTCACCACAATATCGGTTGTCCTATCACCTGTTTAGGAATATAATAAATTTTGTGTTAGTTATAACTATCACATATATTTTTATAGAAAGAGGTATGTTATGAATACAGAATGGAATCTTAGTATCATCTATTCCGGGCTGGATGACCCAGCTTTGCAGGAAGACATGAACAAATTAGGTCAGGCAAATGAGAGCCTCAAGGCCGCTGTTGAAAAGGCTTCCGGTCTAAACGATAAGGATAAGGCAGAGCTTATACTCACCGAGCTTGAGAGCTATAATAAAATACTTTTGAAAATCTTTGATTTTCTTCAGCTTCGTCAGGCCTGCAACACAGAAGATGGTCAGAATATGGCTTTAATCAACAAGGCTATGAGCATCTACAATGCCGGTGCCGAGTACACCGTGGCAGCCGACCGTATCCTTGGCTCAATTGAAAATGTGGACGCTCTTGCAGAGGAAAGTGACATAATTAAAGAATATTCCTTCCTCATCAAGGAGACAAAAAAGCGCTGCTCCCACCTTCTCTCAAATGAAGTGGAGGCAATGATTTCTGCCATGAACATGACCGGCGGCGGTGCCTGGGGAGACTTGCAGTCATATCTCACATCCACAGTCAAGGTGGACTACGACGGCAGACAGGTCACCCTGTCTGAAATCAGAAACCTTGCCTACAGCTCAGATTCCAAGGTTCGCAAGGCCGCATATGACGCTGAGCTTAAATGCTATGAAAAAATCGCAGACTCTGTGGCATTTTCATTAAATAATATCAAGAACCAGGTAACTATGCTTTCTGCTAAAAAGGGCTATGAGTCACCACTTGCCATGACCCTGGAGAACTCCCGCATGAGCCGCCAGACCCTGGACTCAATGATGGAGGCAGTGGAGGAATATCTGCCGGTATTCCGTAAGTATCTCCGCAAAAAAGGCGAGCTCCTGGGCTGCAAGAACGGACTTCCATGGTATGAGCTTTTTGCTCCACTTGGAAAATCTGATAAAAAGTACTCTCTGGAAGAAGCCAGAGATTATCTGACCACATGCTTTAATGAATTTACTCCTGATATGGCTGATATGATGAAGGAAGCCTTTGACAATGAGTGGATTGACTTCTATCCTAGAAACGGCAAACAGGGAGGTGCTTTCTGCGCCAGCCTCACAGGCTACAAGCAGAGCCGTATCCTCACAAACTATGACGGAAGCTTTGGAGCAATTGACACCCTTGCCCATGAGCTTGGACATGCCTTCCACAACCGCACAATGGAGGGACAGAGAATACTAAACAGCGATTATCCTATGCCGGTAGCTGAAACAGCTTCTACCTTTAATGAGGTGCATCTGGGACATTATGCCCTCTCTAAGGCTTCAAATGATGATGAAAAGCTTGCCTTACTCGAAAATGACCTGAGAGAAAAGGTACAGTGTGTTGTGGATATCTACTCAAGATACCTCTTTGAGGCTGCCGTATTCGAGCAGAGTCAGGAAAAATTCCTGATGACACCAGACCTGAATGAGATTATGCTGGACTGCCAGAAGAAGGCTTATGGTGACGGACTTGACCCTGAATATATGCACCCATACATGTGGGTCTGCAAGAGTCATTACTACAGCTCTGGCATAAGTTTTTACAACTTCCCATATACATTTGGCAATCTTTTCGCCCAGGGACTTTATAATCTCTACTGTGAGCAGGGAGATGCTTTTGTAGCCCGCTACAAGGAGATGCTTCGTCTCACTCCTGTCCATACTATTGAGGAGGATGGTGCTATGCTTGGAATCGACTTGACTAAGAAAGACTTCTGGGAGGCAAGCCTTAAGTCAATTGCTGAGGAAATTGAAGAGTTCTGCAGGCTGTAATAATTTGGTACAGTAAAGCAGGCAGCTGCTCTGGATGCATGGCAGCTTTTATTGCATACTATGGCATACAGAGAACCTGCCACTGGCAGCTTCTCTTGCATACTTTGGTATTAAAAACTTGGAGGTGTTCTGCCTCCAAGTTTTTATTCTATTACCGATGCTTTTCATGAATTCCTCTTCTTCTTAAATCCATCCTCATTTTGACAACAACATTAATCGTAATAAAAAATATACCAATAAAAATAAATACCTTCACTGGTTGAAATATACATAAAATCAATATACAAACTGTCGTACCAATAAATGTAATGATTGTTCTTATGCTGTTATGAATCCCCGGAATCATCAACAAAATAAGATAAAAAACAATCAGACATACAAGAGGTTCCCATATTGGCAGCAAGCCAATGAAAACACCAAAGCTGGTGGCTATGCACATACCACCCCGCATATGATAAAAGCATGAGCAGCCATGTCCGATTACAGGGGCTGACATTATAATTGCTATGGCTGGTGATGTTATTCCAAACAATTTCACATATATCATGACGGGAATTATTCCTTTTAATAAATCTCCAATCACTGCCAGTATTCCACAGACCTTATTTCCATAAATAAATGCATTGGTTGTACCGGGATTGCCATTTTCGCTCACTTCAAAAAGACTTTTTTTGCATATGATATTCGTAAATAACTCCGCGTAGAGTACGCTTCCGGAAAGATAACCAAAAAGAATGAGAGCAATAGTAATCACATACCTCATAGCATCTCTCCCCTCATCATATCAAGCAATTTCTGTGCGCTATTGTCAACAGTCATATTTTTTGCCATTTGCATATATTTTTCTCTTGAAGCTTCTAATTCCTTGGGGTGCTCTATCCAATAATCTATTTTTCCTGCCAAATCATCAGAATCATCCGCCTTATATATATTGTTATCATCCAGTGCATAGCTTTTTGTAGACGATAATTTCGCTTTTGATATTAAGGGAACCGCTCCACAGGCAAAGGCTTCCATGCAGGACATCCCTTCTACTTCTATATCTGCGCAGTGTACATAAATATCTGCCTGTGACATTTTTTCTAATAACTCATCCTGCTCAAAAAAGTCAAATTCTACCTCAAATGGCAGCAGACTTGCTTTTTGTTTCAGTTTATTTTCCAATGGGCCTTTTCCCGCAACTGTCAGTTCTATATTTTCATTATTCTGACATTTCAGCAAGGCATCCAGAAGCAGCCCTTGATTTTTTTCCTTTGAATATCTTCCAACTGTTATTATTCTAAATTTTTTTCTCTCATTAATCTTATTGCTTCTGCATGGCAGCTTACTATAGCCATAATCTACTATTTCCTCTGGAATTCCATTTGAAATAGTATATAAATCCGCTGAAAAATGATATTTCTTCAATCTTGCTTCTACCTGGTCTGTAGGGCACATAATCCTGTCACACTTATTATAGACACCATTTTTAAATGCTGTCATAAAGACATAATTAAAAAACACTGATTTGCCAATATGCACCGAGTAGGTCATATTTTCCGGGTACAGATGAAATGTTCCTGTCACAATCTTAGCTTTACTTTTTGCAATCCTTGCCGCTTTTGCACAAAGAAAAAACGG
>URLU01000177.1 GCA_900548765.1 uncultured Lachnobacterium sp. | reverse complement strand
GATGATGACGCCCTTCATGCTATTGCAGTCAAGGCGAAGGAGAAAAATGTCGGAGCCAGAGCCCTCCGTGCAATTATTGAGGAATTTATGCTTGATATCATGTATGAGATTCCGAAGGATGACAATATCGGCAAGGTTACTATAACCAAGGATTATGTGGAGAAGAAGGGCGGACCACTTATCGAGATGCGTGGTGTGGCGCAGATTGAGGCACACTGATTGCACAGGCAGAAGCCGTTTTGAATGAGTGGCACAAGCCAGAAAAAGAATAGCAAAAAGGTGTATTGCATAGATAAATTCCATGCAACACACCTTTTTGCGTTTAAAGGCTGAGTTTACTCCTCAACCTCAACAAGTCTCAAATTCCTAATCCTGCCAAACACCGGCGGTGTATCCATCCTTATCCCCACACGAAGTGTTCCGGGCTCTAAGTCCACCGCATCCAGACTATGTGTCACATAGCGCACATCTGATGGGAATATATCCCTTGTGAAAAGCTCCTCACCATTACATGAGATAGTCTTCATATACAGTGATACCTTTACACCTGTTGTATTGGTGCCGCGGTAATCAACAGAAAGCTGATATTTTCCCGGCTTGTCAATCTTAATATCCCTGAACAAATCAAATACAAAATTGCTCTTGCATGACACATATATTTCATGATCTGCATTTACATCAGGAGTATCAGCTGCTGCGCTATTGCCCATATTATCCTCACATGGACGGCAGTAAATCTCGATATCATCCCTGTCTTTTTCAAGCCAGAAACCATTAGTGCCATCCGCAAAATCACCATTTGGTATGAGGTTTGTGCCCGCAGGAGGAAGCTGTGATTCATCCACTGCATAGAGACTTTCCATATACCCATCTATATCTTCATAAGGCATGTTTTCAGGAGAAAAATCCCTGTATACATCAAATCCCATAAGTGCCTTGCCGTTTTCATCAAGCATGCCCATATTCTCATCCCAGCTGCCGTGGCCGTGAGCAGGATAGCAGAGTGGCTCCCAGTAGTAGACCCCGGTGTCTAAGTCACCTGACACAGTCTCAGCAATCTGAAATACCAGTCCCAGAGATTTCTTCTGCTCCTCTATACCGGCTGGAAGTCCGGCAGTATCCATAAGCTCCCTGGATACATGACCTGACTCACAGAGACGCCATGGGTGGGCTGTCTCAACCACATATACTGGCAGCTTGTAGCGCTCAATAAGCTGTTTCATGGAGTCACGCAAATCCATGAAGGTGCCATGCCAGAATGAGTAGAAGGAGATACCGATTGCATCAATAGGCTCCATGCCTGCAGCGAATACAGCGTCGAACCATTCTTTTAAATAGTAGAAGCGTCCACCCTGGTCAAGGTGTATCATCACCTCAATTGGATAATTGTAGTCTTTAGAAATCTGACGTACTGCACGAATTCCTGCATTTATAAGTTTTGCCAGATTATCATAGGCAGGTACCGCACCATCCGGAAAAAGCATGCCGCTTCGGATTTCGTTGCCTACCTGCACCATGTCAGGGAGGAGCCCCCGTGAACCCAGCTCATTAAGCACATGGCAGGTATAATCGTATACAGCCTGTACCAAATCCCCAAAGCCAAGGTCTGCCCAGGCATGAGGTTTTTTCTGCTGACCAGGATCTGCCCAGAAGTCAGAATAGTGGAAATCCAGCACAAAGTGCATATCATTTGCCTTAATCTGCTCTGCCATCTCAATAGTGTGTGGGAGGTCGCAATAGCCCTTTGATTCAGGCACCAGCCCAGGCTCATTCCATATACGAAGCCTAATGGAATTAACCCCATTGTCCTTTAACAATTTGAAAGGCTCCTTTGCCTCTCCATTCTGGTCATAAAATATTTCTTTCGCATCCATGTGCTCTGGAAGTGAAGAAATGTCCATTCCTTTTAAAAATTTTTTCATGATAGTAGATTCTCCGTTAAAAAATTGGTATGATAGTTATAACATTTTTTTGTATAATGAAAAAGACAATTTAATGAAAAAGATTTTTATTAGATTATAAAGGGAAGAATTAGCATGAAAATTATTCACTGTGCGGATCTGCATTTAGATTCAAAAATGACTGCAAACTTATCCAAGGAGCAGGCTAAGGAACGGAAGATGGAAATACTCAGAACCTTCTCAAGGATGGTTGAGTATGCAAAAAACAATCAGGTAAGCGTAATTATTATTGCAGGAGACCTGTTTGACACAAGGACTGTGTCTGCCACTGCCAGAAATCTGGTTAGGGATGTGATTATCCAGAACAGTGACATAGATTTTATATATCTCAAGGGAAACCATGATTATGACAGCTTTCTCTCTAAGCTTGAGGAGATTCCTGAAAATCTTAAGCTTTTTAATGAGGAGTGGACAAGCTATAGGTATGGCTCAATTGTCATAACAGGCATGGAGCTGTCTCCGAACAATCAGGCGGCAGCATATAATTCATTGGTTCTATCCCATGACGATTACAACATCGTGACCCTTCATGGACAGATAACAGACTATGGCACCAAGGATGACGCTGAGATTATCAATTTAGATGGTCTAAAGAATAAAAATATAGACTATCTGGCTCTTGGTCATGTGCATGAGAGGAGACTTGACACTCTTGACAACAGGGGCATCTACTGCTACAGTGGCTGTCTTGAGGGAAGGGGCTTTGATGAGTGCGGTGAGAAGGGCTTTATGCTTCTTGATATAGATGATAAGACCCATGAGGCAGAGGTGACATTTGTACCTATGGCTTACAGGAATCTTTACACAATGCCTGTGGATGTCACCGGGGCAAGGACTACCCAGGAGGCAGCCACCAGAATAGAGCAGGAAATAGGCAGACAGAAGTTTTCATCCAGCAGTCTTGTAAAGTTTGTGCTGGTGGGACAGATTGATGTGGAGAGCGAGATAAACTGTGATTTCCTGAAGGATATGTTTGAAGACTACTTCTATTTTGAAAAGGTCTATGATGAGACTAAGCTTTTAATCAATTACAGCGATTATGAGAAGGATGCCTCATTAAAGGGCGAGTTCATCAGGATGGTGCTTGGCTCAGACATGGACGAGGAAAAGAAATCAGAGGTTATCAAGGCTGGAATCATGGCTCTCAGTGGGGAGGAAATATAGTTGAGACTAATAGCTTGTCATATAGACAATTTTGGAAAATTATCAAACTTAAATATTAACTTTAACGAAGGAATCAACATAATAAACGAGGCTAACGGCTGGGGCAAAAGCACACTTGCTGCCTTCCTTAAGGTCATGCTCTACGGCTTTGATACCAAAAAGGAAGCAGGAGCCTTAGACAAGGAGAGAAAGCTCTATAAGCCATGGCAGGGCGGCACCTACGGCGGTGAGCTGGATATACAGGTGGGAGATAAGCAGTACAGAATCAGCAGGACTTTTGGGGCTACAGAGAAAAGTGATGAGTTTCATCTGTATGACCTGAGTACGATGCTTGAAACTAACGATTATTCTTCTGCAATTGGCGAGGAGCTATTTGACCTGGACAGGGCTTCATTTAAGAGAACTATTTTTGTGGCTCAGAATGACTGTGTCACTGACACCACAGATTCCATAAATGCCAAGCTTGGAAATCTTGCGGAAAATACCAACGACATCAACAATTTCGAGACAGCAATTGCCCAGATAAAGGACTTGATGAACAAGCTGTCACCAAGCAGGATTACAGGCTCTATCAAGAAAAGAAAGAATGCAATTACCCAGCTGAAGCAGGAGCTTACAAGCTTTGAAGCTGCAGATGAAGCAGTGAGGGTCATAAATGAGAAGCTTGAGGAAAAGCAGAATCAGATGAAGGAGCTCTCTGAAATCAGGCAGGAGTATGCCAAGGCTTTGCAGGTAGCGTCAGAGGACAGCAGACGTATCGAGTTAAGGAAAAACTATGATGCCCTCTGTGCAGAGGTTGAAGAGAAGGAGCACTCCTACAATGAGTTTGTCTCAAGATTTAAAGACCATGTACCCAGCGACACTGAGATTTCGGAGCAGTTACAGCTTGCCAAGGCATATGAGGAGCAGGTGGTTCTGCTTAAAAACCGTAAGCTTACAGAGGAGCAGGAAGAGGAAGTTGACAGATTGGGCAAAATCTATGGCGACCAGCTTCCAGATGATGAGACTATTGCTAATATGAAGGATAAGGTGGCAAATGTTGCCAAGGTAAAGGATGAGCACAGCAGAATGGAGCTTAAGCTGTCACAGATGACTTCCGTTGCAATGCTCACCAATCAGCAGAACAGTGATGTGCCGGAAATAAAGAAGAGCAGACTGCTTCCAATAGGAGTAGTGCTTGTGGTTTTAAGCATAATTGCAGCAGCTGGAGCAAGTATTATTTATGTGGCTGCACCAGCCCTTCTGCCGCTTATGGCTATTAAGGCTGTCTGCATAGCAGGAGCTGTGCTTTGTCTCCTGGGAATCATATTTATAGTTTCAGGCAGCAAGGAGAACAAGAAGAATGAAATATTGAGACTCCACAAAATAGCTGAAAATGAGGAGCTTAGAAAGGCCAAGGAAGCCCCGATTGAGGAGTTAAAGACAGAGCTTTCACAGATAGAGTCAGGCATAGCTATCATAGAAAAGGAAATAAAGGAATTTCTGGATTTATACGGCAAGGACACAGACCCTGCGGCATACCAGACTGCCATATATGAGATTAAGACTGAGGTGTCTGATTATACCAGACTTATGGCATCTAAGGAAAAGGCAGATGCAGCGCAGAAGAGATGTGACGAGTTAAAGGAAGCTATAGAAAATTATGGCAGGATAGTGGGCTATGATTTTGGGGACAGCCTGATTGAGGATATCAACAGGATGCAGGCAAG
>URLU01000176.1 GCA_900548765.1 uncultured Lachnobacterium sp. | reverse complement strand
TTACAATCAGCTACTCAAAGCCTAGTCAGCGAGAGTATTTTGATATTGTAGTCGGCCTTGCCAGAAAAGCAGGCATCACCATGAGTGATGAGGAGCTTTGCGCAGAGGCAAATAAATGGGAGTTAAGCCATGGAGGAATATCGGGAAGAACTGCAACCCAGTTCATTAATTACCTGCAGGGCTGCCAGGAATAAACAGTAAGGAGTAGGAGATGTTATACCAGATAAGCAATGGAGCAGTGGCATTTGGAGATGACCTGATACTGCACTCTATTGATTTTGAAATAAGAAATACAGAAAAAATAGCCATAGTGGGCAGGAACGGATGTGGTAAGACCACACTTCTCAAGCTGATTTCAGGGGAAGTGGATATGGAGAAGCTTGACAGCGATGAATCTGCATTTATCGCAAAGGCAGGCAATCCGGAAATCGGTTATTTGAAGCAGATTGCTTTTGATGACCCAACTGTCACTTTAGAGCAGGAGGTCAAAAAATGCTTTGCCAAAATGGAGCAGAGAAAAAAAGAGCTGGAGCAGGCGGCAAAGGAGCTTGAGACTGACTATTCAGAGGACAAGGTGGCAAGGTACACAGCCATGGAGGAAGCCTTCAAGGATGATGGCGGATATTATTACGAAAAAGAATACGAAGTGATGATACGCAAGTTTGGTTTTTCAGACGAGGAGAGAAAGAAGCCTCTTAAGGATTTTTCCGGAGGCCAGCAGACCAAGATTGCCTTTATCAAGCTTCTTTTGTCGAAGCCGGACATACTGCTTCTGGACGAGCCCACCAACCACCTGGATGTAACCACAATCGAGTGGCTGGAGGGTTACTTAAAGAGTTATCCCAAGGCTGTAGTTGTAGTGTCCCACGATAGAATGTTTCTGGATAACGTGGTGGATGTGGTCTACGAGATTGAGTATGGCACAGCCAGGCGGTATCCGGGAAACTACACTAATTTCGTAGCCCGCAAAAAGGAAAACTACGAAAAACAGATGAAGGATCATATAGCCCAGCAGAAGGAAATTGAGCGTCTTCAGAGAATGGTTGACAGGTTTAAGAACAAGCCCACCAAGGTGTCGATGGCGCGCTCAAAGCAGAAGGCGATTGAGCATATGGTGATTATTGAGGCACCAGATAAGTACGACAACAAGACCTTTTATGCTAATTTCCAGCCCGCAAAGGAGACAGGGAATGACGTGCTCTATGTGTCAAACCTTGAGATTGGCTATGACCATCCCCTGTCTACAGTGTCACTGGATTTGAAAAAGGGCGAAAAGCTTGGCATATTAGGTGGAAACGGCTTAGGAAAGTCTACATTTTTAAAAACAATCGTAGATAAAATCCCTGCCCTGTCAGGAGAGTACAAGTATGGAACCAATGTCCAGATAGGGTATTTTGACCAGCAGATGGCTATGTATAGGGCAGACAAGACTGTGCTTGATGATTTCTGGGATGAGTTCCCAAACCTGACTGAGACAGAGGCGAGAAATTCCCTGGGAGCCTTCCTTTTCTCAGGGGATGATGTGTTCAAAAATGTCAATATGCTGTCAGGAGGCGAGAAAGTCCGTCTGGCTCTCTGTAAGATATTAAAGAGACAGCCTAATGTGCTGATTCTTGATGAGCCTACCAACCATATGGATATAGTAGGAAAAGAGACACTTGAGAGCATGCTAAAGGACTTCAAGGGTACACTTATCTTCGTATCCCACGACAGATACTTTGTGAAGAAGGTTGCTACACAGCTTCTTGTATTTGAGGATGGCACAACCCACCTCTACCAGTTTGGCTATGAGGAATATCAGGAAAAGCTGGACAGGGAGGCGGCAGAGTCAGAAAACGAGTACAAGGGCAGGGCTGTATTTGGCGGAGCCATAAGCGTGAATGGGGCAGCAGGAAGCGCAGCAGATGAGGCACAGCCTGCAAAGAAGCCATACTATAATCCGGGCAAGGAACGTTCAAAGCTTGAGAAGAAGGTCAAAAAAGCAGAGGAAGAGCTGGCTGTCAAGGAAGAGGAACTGGAGAAACTCAAAGAAGAGCTGCTCCGCCCAGAGTATCAGTCAAGCTATTCCAAACTCTCTGAAATTCAGGCTGCCATAGATGCCAAGGAGGAGGAAATCATGGCTGATATGGAAACCTGGGAAGAATTGTCCTCACAATTAGAAGAAATGCTGTAAAATTGTTTGCAAATTGGTGTAAATATGATATAATATTCACATGATACACGAAGGGTATCAAATAAACGGCAAAGGGGTTGGACATCATGAGAATTACTATTACAGGAAGAAATATCGAGTTAACAGATGGAATCAAGGAGGCTGTAAACGACAAGCTCAGTAAGCTCGAGAAATATTTCAAACCGGATACCGATGTATTCGTAACATTAAGTGTAGAGAAGGAGAGACAGAAAATAGAGGTTACTATCCCAACAAAGGGACATGTAATCAGATCAGAGCAGGTAAGCAACGATATGTATGTATCAATTGACCTTGTAGAAGAAGTTATCGAGCGTCAGTTGAGAAAATATAAGACCAGGATAGCCGCAAAGCAGGCGGCAGCAGCTGAGACCTTCAAGGCAGAGTTTTTGGATGAGGCAGATGCAGAGGATGAGAACGAGATTAAGATTGTCCGTACAAAGAGATTTGGCATGAAGCCAATGTATCCAGAGGATGCATGCATCCAGATGGAGCTTACAGACCATGACTTCTTCGTATTCATCAATGCTGAGACAGACGAAGTAAATGTTGTGTACAAACGTAAAGGCAATACATATGGTATCATTGAGCCAGAGTATTAATTTGTAAATTGAATATGTAAGCTATTGAATAATCAGCCCCGATGTCAGTAAGATGTTGGGGCTGATTTCATGATACCAAGGTATGCAATAAAAGCTGACGGTGGCAGGTTCTATGTATACCAAAGTATGCAATAAAAGCTGACGATGGCAGGTTTTATGTATAATTAAGTATATAAGAAGCCGTCCATGCCAGCGAATTTGTATGCCAAGCATGTGGGATAGGCTGTCTGGAGAGGAAAAACGGAAATGGACAAGAAAAAAAGAAGAAAAATAATTATAGCTGTATTTGCTGTGATTTTTCTGATATTAAATATCGCATGGTATATAGGCATGCTTAGACCATATCTCTTGCTGAAGAATCAAATGAAAAATAATCCATATTATGTGGGAGATAGCACAATATGGGATGAAGATAAATATACATTAGCGGTTCATTACCCAACATACCTGTATTGGGCTGATGGAAATTTGTCTGTTTCGTCACCATTGGTTGAGGATGACAGGATACCGACACAAGATGATAAAACATCATATTCATCAAGGGGAGGACTTATTATCTGGATTGAACATTTTACTGGAAATATAAGGGAAATTGGGGTTAGATTAACTATAGACAATGAAACCAGAGAAATTTATCTTACAGATAGCGGAACTGCAAGATATGAAGAAGACCAGCCATTTGTTGATGAGGGGCAGGAAATGATTAACGTGTTATTTGAAAAAGCGGAGGACACATGGAATTTAGAAATGCCTTGGAAAGAATAATTAAATGTATACCAGTATTTATGATACTTGTTCTGGGATTTGTCATGAGATGCGAGCTTTTTCATGCAACTATCCCTAATGAACTGCTTGCAATCTATCCGGCAATGCAGTGTTCAGTTGACGAGAGCGAATATGGGGCTTTTATACAAAGCCTGAGAGATTTGGGAGATAGTGGACAGGGCTGTATTGTGGTTCGCTGGGAGAAGCAGTCGGAGATTGACAACAATTTGATTGTATACACTAATTCATCGGATAGCGCACAGCAAATCAAGCGTGATTGTGATATATCAGAAGGAAAATACAACTCTCTGCTTAGTGGAACTGTAAATGTTGAATTCAGGCAGATAGAGGAGCTGACACAAAAGGAATTTAAGCTTGAACCATATGTGGTATTATTGGATGATTTTGAGTCTACATACAATGATTTAATAAACACATATTCTGTTACTTTTCCTCAGAAAATACAGGGCACGCAAACAGATATGATAATAATCATATGGGGCTTGGTAAGCATTTTCCTGATTCTGGTCAATACGGCTGCGGTTCTTAGAAAAAGGAAGGAAATGACAATCAGGGCTGTATATGGTGAGGATATAAAAAGCCTGACATTTAGAGCCATTATCGTGGATTTACTTATATACCAGATATTATATTTGGCAGCAAAATTGTTTGTGTTTAGTTTTATTTCTGGGGATTACAAAAAGACTATTGCATTTGTACTGTATGAGCTTGGCTGCCTGATTGCTGTCAGCATGAATTTCCTGTACCTGAAAAATGATGTCAGGGCTGTATTTGCAAATGTTGAAGCGGATAAGGGAATGTTTACATTTTTAAATCTTTTAAAGCTGGCTGCATTTGCAACCGTGTTGTTTACAATAGTTACCAATATTTCAAGTATAAGTGTTTCAGCATTTGGAAATAAAGCTGATGAGCTCATGTCAGAGTATGAGCAGGATTCGTTTATAACCATCGATGGCAGACAAAATGAATTAGACCCATGGGCAAGTGATTTATGGGATTTGTTATATGATGAGTATTATGACAAGCTTAATCCTAAAGTATGTACAATGATTGCAAGTGGGAATAAGCCGATTTTAATAGTGAATGAAAATGCTGCTGTTTTTCTGCCGAAGAAAATATCTACGCAATTAGCCAAAGAGACTAAGGAAGAAGTTATTATACTGACTCCCCGAGGCTATAGCATCTCAGATGAGGATGTAAATGGACTGCTGGGGCTTTACGGATTATCGGATTATAAATGGGAAAATTATGAGTATG
>URLU01000175.1 GCA_900548765.1 uncultured Lachnobacterium sp. | reverse complement strand
GGACTGCTGGGGCTTTACGGATTATCGGATTATAAATGGGAAAATTATGAGTATGATAAGGGGCTGACAGTTCCCTGCCTGACAAATGAAGAGCTGAGCTTTTGGGCTAATGCGAAAAATCCTGTGATAATCTACTGCCCAGCCAATGTCAAAATAAAAGGCAGCGTTTTCGGAACATTCAGGGATACTATATATGGAATAGATGAGAAAGACTGGGATAAAATCGCCAGTGAACTGAAGCTTTCAGAGAATGGCTATCATGCTGCTATCTCAAATGCCGCTGATGTGTACAGCTACCAGATGAGCTTTGTCCGCCGAATGATTGAGTTTTTAAGCTCCTTATGTATACTGGCAGTCATATTGGACTTAGCGATAACGATTTCCCTTTGCAATATGGAATTCAGAAATGCCGGTATCGAATATGCCATAAAAAAGGTGGTGGGATATTCATTTCTGCAAAGAAATAAGGCGCAGCTTATAAAGCTTAATATTAAAAATGCTGTAATGGTGTTAATTATGGCAATTGTTGGTGTGATAACAGGAATTTACAGTCCTGTGTCATGTATAGTGGCTGGTGCCATAATGATGCTTATTGAGAATATGATCATTGTTGTTTACATCATTAAATACGAAAAGATTTCTGTAATAAAAATGTTAAAGGGAGGCTGTCTATGATTGAACTTAGAAATATAGAAAAAGCATTTGGGGAGAAGCAGCTTTTTAATGGCTATAATGCCGCTATTCCAGAGGCTTCCCTTACTATCATATCGGGTGACAGCGGATGTGGAAAAACCACCCTGCTTAATATGCTGGGCTATCTTGAGCTTCCGGATAAGGGAGATATAATTATCGATGGAAAAAATCTAAGAGACATAAAGCAGCAGGTTTATTATAGAGATTATGTTGGTTTTCTGTTTCAGAATTTTGCCCTGATGGAGAATAAAACAGTAAAACAGAATCTGGAAATAATAAAACCGGCTAATAGAACTGACGTTACTATAGAAGAAGCATTAAACAGGGTTGGTCTGTCTGATAAGCTAAATACAAAGGTTTACAAGCTGTCTGGTGGAGAACAGCAGAGAGCTGCCCTGGCAAGGCTTATCATTAAACGCTGTAAGATAATTCTTGCGGACGAACCGACAGGCTCCCTGGATGACAGGAATGCTCAGATTGTGATGGAGCAGCTTCATGAATTAGCTAAAGAGGGAAAATGTGTTGTCATGGTAACTCATAATAAGAAATATTTAGAAGAGGCTGACAATGTTCTTTTTTTAAATTGAGATTATGAATCAATGGTGCTATAATTTCATAAGACTTTATAAATTGAGAAAAGAGGCAGAGTTATGGATATAGTAGTACTTGCAGGAGGACTCAGCACAGAGCGTGATGTATCCTTTAAGACAGGAAGCATGGTCACAAAAGCATTAAAGGAAAACGGACATCGGGTAATAATGGTGGATGTATTTATGGGATATAGTGACAAAGAGGAGGATTTAACCGGTATTTTCGACCGGGCAGATGAAATCAGCATGCAGGTGAGCGAAATACCTACAGAGGCACCGGATCTGGCAAAGGTAAAAGCATCCAGAAAAGACCAGTCTGACTGCTTTTTCGGACCAAACGTAATCAATATGTGCAGGATGGCAGATATTGTATTTATGGCACTTCACGGAGAAAATGGAGAGAACGGAAAGATTCAGGCAGCCTTTGACTTGTTTGGAATTAAGTATACAGGCAGCGATTATTTAAGCAGTGCTATCGCCATGAGCAAAAATATGGCAAAGCAGTTCTTTATAGCAAACGGCATTCCAACACCAAAGGGAATCGCCATGACCAAGGCAGACCGCACTGATGATGTGACAAAGCTTGGTCTTAAGCTGCCATGCATAGTAAAGCCATGCTGTGGCGGTTCAAGCATCGGAGTTACAATCGTCAGGGATGCAGCAGAGTTTAAGGCTGCTCTGGATGAGGCTTTCAAATGGGAAAATGAGCTTGTAATCGAGGAATTTGTACAAGGCAGAGAGTTGTCTGTAGGTGTGCTTGAGGGCAAGGCTCTTCCAATAATTGAGATTGCACCAAAGCAGGGCTTTTATGATTACAAGAATAAATACAAGGCAGGAAGTGCAGTGGAGACCTGCCCTGCAGAGCTGCCTGATGAGATTACAAAGCAGATGCAGCACTATGCTGAGGAGGTTGCAAGAGTGATTGGGCTCGATACATACTCACGTTCTGACTTCCTCTTAAATGAGAATAATGAGATGTTCTGTCTTGAGGCAAATACATTGCCGGGAATGACACCTACAAGCCTGCTTCCACAGGAGGCTGCAGTTACAGGTGTGGACTTTAATCAGCTCTGTGATAAGCTTATAGAGATTTCATTAAAGAAATATGAGGCATAATATGAGTGAAAGCAGTTTAAATAAAGATTCTAAAATGCCAGGCATGACATTGTCAAACATAGCAGAGGCATGTCAGGGCAGATATATAGGCGATGAAAAGCTTTTATCCAAGCAGATATCAGGGGCTGTCACAGACAGCAGACAGGTTACAGACGGATATTTGTTCATTCCAATAAAAGGGGAAAGAGTCGATGGACATGACTTTATCCCACAGGTATTTGCCCAGGGAGCACTTGTTGTCTTATCAGAAAAGGAACTGGAAAATCCCACAGGACCATATATTCTGGTGACATCCTCAACACAGGCAATGAAGGATATAGCAGCTTTTTACCGCAGTCAGATAAGGGCAAAGGTGGTTGGAATCACAGGCAGTGTTGGCAAGACCAGTACCAAGGAGATGATTGCATCTGTCCTTGAGGAAAAATACAGCGTCCTTAAGACTGCCGGAAACTTTAACAATGAGATAGGACTTCCTCTTACACTTTTTAGAGTAAAGGATTATCACGACGTAGCAGTTGTGGAGATGGGCATATCGGATTTTGGTGAGATGCACAGACTTGGTGCTATGGCAAGACCAGACATCAGTGTCATCACCAATATAGGCTGCTGCCATCTGGAAAATCTCGGTGACAGGGATGGAGTCTTAAGGGCAAAAACTGAAGTGTTTGAGCACTTAAATGACAACGCAAGGATTATACTAAATGGTGATGATGATAAGCTTGCCACCAAGGCGCATGTTGCCATTGCAAAATCCAATACGGCTGGATTAGTCTGGGACGTGGAGAAACAGACTGATATAAGAAAAGCCTCAGGTGCATCAATGGATATGGTGGCTGATTCAAATTGTGGTCATAAGATTATAGATTCCATATACTACGGACTAGGTTCTGCAAGCGAGTATGGTATCACAAAGCAGATATATGCTACAGATGTTGAAAACTTAGGTTTTGACGGCATGACTGCAAGAGTCCACACACCAAAGGGTGTTTTTGAAGTACATATCCATATTCCAGGTGAACATAACGTATACAATGCCCTTTGCGCAACAGCAGTTGGTCTGGAGCTTGGACTTGACCTTGATATGATTAAGGCTGGTATAGAAAAAGCCAGAACCATTGCAGGCAGGACAAATTTTATCAAGGCAAATGATATGACAATCATAGATGACTGCTATAACGCAAATCCTGCATCTATGAAGACTAGTCTTGAGATTTTATCCCATGCCAAGGGACGCCAGATAGCAGTCCTTGGTGATATGGGAGAGCTTGGCAGTGATGAGGCAGCACTTCATTATGAGGTGGGTGAAGCTGTGGGCAGATACAGGATTCATACCTTGTTTTGCGCTGGAAAGCTGGCTGTGAATTATGCCAAGGCGGTAAAAAACGTCAATCCAGAATGTGACGTTCATTATTTTGAGAACAGGGATGAAATGCTGGCAGAGCTTAAGGCTTATGTGAGAAAGGGTGATACAATCCTTGTCAAAGCATCACATTTTATGGAATTTACAGAGGTTGTGACTGAGATTTCATGTTAATTATGCGGACTTCCTGCAATATAGGCTGTGTAAATCTTCTGATGTACAGTGTATTTTGCAGAAAAAATATATATGAAGAAAAGTGAGGAAAAAATAATGGCACAGAACCCAATAGTTACAATTACAATGGAAAACGGAGACGTGATGAAAGCAGAGCTTTATCCGGAAATTGCTCCAAACACAGTAAACAATTTTGTTAGTCTTATCAACCACAATTTCTATGATGGAGTAATTTTCCACAGAGTAATCCGTGGCTTTATGCTTCAGGGTGGAGACCCGGACGGAAACGGAACAGGCGGTCCAGGATATGAAATCAAGGGAGAGTTCTCAAGCAATGGATTCAAGAATGATTTAAAGCATACACCGGGTGTACTTTCTATGGCTAGAACAATGATTCCTGATTCAGCAGGAAGCCAGTTCTTCATCATGCATCAGGCAGCTCCACACCTCGACGGAGAGTATGCAGCATTTGGTAAAATCATCGAGGGAATGGATGTAGTCAACAAGATTGCTGAGATGCCAACAGACTACAGCGATCGTCCACTAGAGGATCAGGTGATGAAAACTGTAACAGTAGAGACATTTGGAGTGGATTATCCAGAACCTGAGACAGTATAGGAGAATTTTCTATATGGGAAAAAACAATGAGGGAGCAAGTGACAAGCTTGCTCCTTTTTGGAAGGAAAAAATAGTAGTGGCAAAAAATGCTCAGGATATAGCAAGGGCAAAGGGTGAGAATAAGCCCATAATAGGACTTGATACAGGAAGCAACGCAGCAGAGCTGTGGGAGGCAGACTATGTAGTTATGGATGAAAATGCCATAGACGAAGCCCTTGCAGAACGTGTATACAAGCGTCATACAGGAGAACCATGGACGATAGCGGAGACAAAGCGCTGTATAATCAGGGAACTC
>URLU01000174.1 GCA_900548765.1 uncultured Lachnobacterium sp. | reverse complement strand
TGCCCCTCTGGTTAATCTCATCCATAATCTGCTTCTGGCTCTCAAGTGATATCGCACCATGGCTTATATATATAATATTATAGTCAATCTTTCTTCTATCCTTTATTAAATGTCGAATTAATTTTCTATAACATGTATCAAGCTTGCCACCCATTACCCATTCTATCCTATTGCTGTCATGGCTGATATAAGTAACAGAATGAATAGACAGCTTTTCAGTAAACCTGGCAAACTTGTTGTTCAGCTTTCTGGTTCTGCTCACATCCACCACACCAGGGGTAAGGACATGACAGCATATCTTTTTCTTAAGCTCCTCTGACTTTTCCAGAACCATATCAACAGATGCTCCCTGATTTACTAAGGCACCAAGTCTCATAAGCATAAGTGCCATTCCGCTGGAGGTCTGCTCTGAATCAATAACATGCACATGACCAAAGCCCTTTGCTGCAGCATGTGCAATCATATAGTTCGGTCCTATTTTCTTTCCGACTGAAATATGGATGACATCCTGGGCTTCCACAAGACACTCAGCAAAGAAATTCTCGTAATCCTGAACCGATGCAGGTGCTACCTTTATCAGATTATCGGTATCATTCAATATCCTGGTCAGATTATCGGTATTGATTTCCTTGGTATCACAGAATCTGCCCTTGTCTGTGCTTATGTACATATACATCATCCTGATGTCAAAGGATTCGCATATATCCCTTGATATATCACAATTACAGTCTGTAGTCAGTATAATTCTTTTCTGTCTTTTCTCATTATTGGCAAGTCGTGCGTAGGAAGCAGACCATTCTTCCTTCTCATTAATCCTGTACTCCAGCAGGTCTTCCGGTAAAAAGCTTAACACGACACGCTCAAGCTGAAGACCATTGAATGGCTTTTCTAAAAAGGCATCAAAGCCCATCTCCATATAGTTAGTCCTGGTTCTGCTCATGGCATCAGCAGTCAGGACAACTACCGGCGTATCCCTATTAAGTCCATTATCCTGCCTTCTAATCATGGCCGTAGTTTCATCACCGCTCATTTCCGGCATCATATAGTCCATGAGAATCAGATTATAAAAATTAGACTGTGTGAGCTTTAAGGCTTCACGTCCATTGGATGCCTTATCTATTTTGAGCTTGGTAGAACGCAGAAGCTTCTCAACTACCATCCTGTTCATGTCGTTATCGTCCACCACAAGGATTCTCGCCTCCGGTGCCTCAAAGCATTGATGGTACAAGCCCCTCCTGCTCTTACCCTTATTAAGAAAATCAATCCTTCCAACCGGTCTGTTGTCCACAATCTTTTGTTCGATAATCACTGTAAAGGTAGAACCCTTGGTATAGATACTGTCTACGACAATCTGTCCCCCCATCAGGTCAACAAGCTGCTTGCTAATGGACAGTCCCAGTCCTGTACCCTCGATTCCCCTGTTTACCTCATTATCCATTCTCTGAAAAGACTCAAACAATGAATCCAGATTCTCAGTCTTGATTCCAACACCTGTGTCCTTTACAGCTATTTCCAGCCGGCAGAATTCCTCACCCAGCTTCTCGCCATTTACTGTAAAGCTGACACTTCCCTTTTTGGTATACTTTGCTGCATTAGTCAGCAGATTGAGCACAACCTGCTTTATACGCTTATCATCACCATGCAGAACCGATGGAAGATTTGCATCTACATCCACATAAAACTCAAGCTTCTTCTCCACCAATCTGACATTTATCATGTCAACCAGCTCCGCCACCATGTCCTTTAAAGAGTAATCTGTCTCAAGAATTTCCATCTTGTTATTTTCAATCTGGGACATATCTAGTATATCATTGACCAGTGACAGCAGCATCTTGCTGGCATTCTGTATGTTTACCGCATCCTCCGCAGCCTCCTCTGAGATATTCTCCTCTCTCATAATCATTTCATTTAAACCAATGATTGTATTAATAGGAGTACGGATTTCATGGCTCATGCTTGCGAAAAACGCTGAGCGGGAATTAGCCAGCTCCTCAATCTCATCCCTCTGCCTCATGGCAAGCCTGCTGGTTTTTTCATATCCCCACAACTGGTATTTGGTCAGAACACCAATTAAGAGACTGGAAGAAACCACAGCATACAGGGAATCTATATAGACCGCTCTTCTGCTTATCAGTGGAACGACCAGCTCCGGGTGCAGATATGATATGACATAGCAGACCACATCCACAATAATCGCCAGCACCAGAAAAGCTGCCATTTCCGGTCCATGAAAAATACCTATTATATAAAATATTCCCAGGACAAACCATAGCGACGAGCCGCCCTCTATGGCTCCATTAGTAAAAAATATATATGGAAACACCACAAAAACCGCCGCTATCGCCATAAACCGGGCTCCAAACTCTACATTGTCAAACTTTTTGTAGACAACCAGGCATATTGTAAATACTAATATAAGCCCAATAAGGGGCAGGCTCCTTAAAAGATTCCTATATACAAGCACATCCTCAATAGATACAATAATGCTTATGCCAATACCAAAAAGCATTATCTTGTGCAGCAGTTCTTTTCTGAGAGCATAATTTGTTCCGTTACTTTTATCAGTTTTCATAAACTACACTCCCTCCTTTTGTGTCTTGTCAAATATCTTTATCAGGTTGTCATAGGCTGACATATAGTCACAATTATTTACCTTCTTAACCAGTGGATACAGCTTTTGGGCAAGCACAGTCTCATGATACTTATAGTCCATAAGCTCATTTAATATGGACAGCATCTGTTCCTCATCAAAGGAATACACTGCATTTTCAAACTGATTCAGCAAACCTGCTATACTGTCCTCATCAAGGTTCTTGACATTTGTTAACTCAGCATTTACTTTTTGTCTAATCCCCAGCCTATTGCCAATCACATCATGTATTCTCGCATATTCAGCCATCATGACATCATGATTTTTAAGTATATAATCTATGCGGTTCTCCTTGCCGGCAATCTCCAGTTCCAGACACATATCCGACAGCTTCATAATGCCAACACTCTTCATGGAGCTTTTCAGGCCATGAACCAAAATCACATAATTCTTCCAGTCCTTTGAATCATAAAATGCCTGTATTTTCTGGCTGCTCTCCTCATAGTCCTCATAGTGGATTTTAAGTATGTCCTCAAAATCCTCAAGGCTTCCACAGTATAATGCGCCCTGCTTTTCGTCTATGTCAGCAGCCGTGTCCCTCTGGGCAGTCTCTGCCCCTGGCTCATTCACAGAAGGCTGTGGATTTTGTAGCTGCTCGTATACAATCTCATGCTCATGTTCATTGTGCACAGTCTCCCCTGACTGTACATCAGTGTCATCATCCTCAAAATCATATATCTTCTTGGCATCCGGCAGATATTTTTCTAATATCCTGTGCATAGAAGCGATCTCCACAGGCTTAGACAAGAAGTCCTGAAAGCCCTCCGCTATAAGCATTTCTTTGGCTCCTGCCACCGCATTTGCAGTAAGGGCAATAACAGGAATATTGGCATAGTAGATGCCAGCCTTATCCCTGATCCGGTGCAGTGTGTCAACACCATCCATCTCAGGCATCATATGATCCATGAATACCATGTCATAATCCTTTGATTCCAGCTTTTCAAGGGCTTCCATTCCACTTAAGGCAGTGTCAATCGTAAATCTGTAATTTTTCATCAGACAGCTCTCAACCCTTAGATTTATTGCATTGTCATCTACAATGAGGATTTTTGCATCCGGTGCTATGAACATATTTCTGTTCATATCCTCCCTGTTTAAATTATTGTATCGCTTCCCACCCTTTAATATTATGCTGACCGGCAGGGCATAAAAAGGCTTATACAGACGGATTATATCGTCAGAATGTACCCTGTACGCCTCTGTCTCCTCCAGTATAATAACTACTCCCGTATGCTTTGCCAGTTCATTAAAGTAGCTTTCATCCATGGTGTATTCGTACAGAGTAATAAATATATGGGTTATATAGTTTCTTTCAATTCGACGCTTTAACTCGTTAAGATTTCTGCATACATGGACAACAATACCCAGATTTTCCGTAATATTCCTGATGTTATTCCCATACTCGCTCTTTACAGCCGGGATAAAGAACTGATTCATATCAATATATACCAGTACATTAAATCTCTGAGGATTCTCAAGGACTATCATAGGCTCATACTGCTCCACCTTCTGTGGCACAATAATCTGAAATTCCGAGCCTTCCCCCTTTCTGCTTCTGACTGAGATAAAACCGCCCATCTTCTCAATGATAGCCTGGGCTATGGCAAGCCCAAGTCCTACACCGCCCTCCTGACGGTTTCTCTTGGTATCCACCATGCTGAAGCTGTTAAACACATTGTGAAGCTGGCTGCTGTCTATGCCTATACCGGTATCCCTTACTGTGATGCAGAGATTTATGCCATAGCTTTCCCTGCGGCAGCTTATCTCCAGTACAACACAGCCCACCTCAGTGAATTTCACAGCATTTGACAAAATATTGAGCATGGCTCTCTTTAGTTTCTGCTCATCCCCAACCAGAAGAGCTGGAATATCAGTATTAATATCCAGAATAAACTCTATATCCTTATTTTTCTTCTGATTATTGATTATGTTTACTATGTCATTAATCGTGGAGGTCAGGCTGTAGCTGCTCTCGCTGAGCTCCAGCTTGCCGGACTGTATTTCCGCGAAATCCAGCATATCACTTACAAGAGTTACCAGATTACGGCTTGCCCCCTGTAAATCCTGCACCTTTTCTCTTACATCATCCCTTAAATCCTCATTGGCAAGGATTTCGCTCATTCCTGCGATTGTATTGATTGGGGTTCTGATTTCATGGCTTACGTTTGCCAGAAAATCATCCTTTGTTCTCTCAGCTTTCTG
>URLU01000173.1 GCA_900548765.1 uncultured Lachnobacterium sp. | reverse complement strand
CTCCGCCGGCATTATTTATCAATACAACTAATAAATAGTCTACGTTTTATTATATAGGCTGCTAGTCCGCTTGACAAGTATGACTTCTAAAGAATTCACATTCATCATCATTACATTTTCTGGCACTTTCCGTCTTGATATTGCAGTGAAATACATGTCCAAGCTTCTCATTTTCGTCACCATACTCTTTGTACTTGTACTCGACTCCCAACTCCTTTAGCTTTGCTTCAAGCTTCGGTGCCTCTTCCTTTAAAAAGTCATCATTGCTGGTCATGATATAAGTTGGCGGAAAATCCCCTGTCATATGCTCAAGGGGTGTTACCCAGTGCATCTCCTTCTCTGTGCCCTTCTGTGGCAGTATCATCTTCATCATCTTTTGCTGCTGCTTATTTTCTGTTTGGAGAATTCCTATCATGTCATATTTTCCACAGTTTAGTGCCACGGCATTAAGCTTGATATTTTTTTCTACCGGAAAATCATACTGAGCTGCATACTCTGGATTGGTTTTCATGGCAGCATAGACAGACAGCATATGGCCTCCTGCTGAGTCTCCTACGGCAAATACATTTTCTATATCAAAACCATAAAGCTGTGCATTTTCCCTTATCCACTCAAATACCAGGTTAGTGTCCTCTATTGCTGCAGGATATTTGTGCTCCGGTGCTAAACGATAAGTAAAATTTACCACTGCGAAGCCTCTCTGGGCAAGGCTCATACAGTACCACTGATAGACATCCTTGTCACCATATATCCAGCCTCCGCCATGGACACTTACTATCACTGGCAGTGCTCCATCCTCGCCCTTTGGTCTGTACACATCCAGAAGCTGCTCTTTTTTTGCGCCATAACTGATATTGTCAAACCTCTTTATATCTGAAGGTGTTGTAAGTCCCTCGTCTCTTTTTTTGTCACTTTTTCCGCAGCCTCTTCTATATAAGAAACTCATTAACGACATAATTTTTCCTCTTTCTTTTTCCTGCATATTCTAATGCATAATTTTATCCTATATTTTAATTAAATTGCTATCTGTTATTTTTGAAAACATACTTGTCCATGCGGTCAAATGCTTCCACCACCCTGTCCTTTGGAAGTGCCAGGTTCATTCTCAGGTGGCAGGCTCCGTGAAACATTCTGCCGTCCTGAACTGCCACGCCCACATCCCAGCAGGCTTTTTCCACATCCTCTATGGTTTTGTCATGAGTTTTGCACCAGTCTGTACAGTCCACAAAAAGCATATAAGTACCCTCTGGTTTTGCACAGCTTACTCCCACAAAGTTTTTCTCGATATAATTGCAGGCATAATCAACATTCTCTGTCAAAACAGACTTAAGCTCGTCCGCCCACTCATACCCCTCTTTCTTATAGGCTCCAATGAGAGCGTACATCGACAGCACATTCATCTCATTGTAATGACACAGGGAGGATTCTTTTTCCATTCTCTCCCTAATCCATGAATTATATACAATATGATAGCTGCCTATGAGTCCTGCCAGATTAAATGTCTTTGATGGTGCATACATTGCCACTGTCCTGTTTCTGGCATCCTCTGACACCGACTGGGTTGGTATGTGCTTGTTATCCGCTAAGATAATATCGGACCAGATTTCATCTGATACCACATATACGTCATACTTCTTGAAAAGCTCCATGGCCTTCTCAAGCTCCCATTTCTCCCACACTCTGCCACATGGATTGTGTGGTGAACACATGATTGCTGCATGGATTTTGTTTTCTACGATTTTTCGCTCCATATCTTCAAAATCCATTCGCCACACGCCCTTATCATCAAGGACTAAATCACTGTGCACTATATTGTAACCATTATTTTTAAGACTCATTGTAAAACCGATATATGTGGGACTGTGTACCAGCACGTTGTCTCCGTTTGAACAGAATACCCTGAGTGCGCTGAGCACACCACCTAGTACGCCATTTTCGTAGCCTATGTGCTCTTTGCCCAGTCCTGTGACATGGTTTCTGGTCTCCTGCCACTTGATGATTGAGTCGAAGTACTCTTCTCTCGGCTCAAAATAGCCAAAGGCTGGGTGCCTGATACGCTCTGTCATGGCTTCCTGTATGGTTGGCACTACCGGAAAATTCATGTCTGCTATCCACATTGGGATGGCGTCAAAGCCTTCCTTGGGGGCATCTGGGGCGAAACCATCGCCCTGTCCCAGCATGTCTACGGCGATTGCATCGTGGCCTTTTCTTTCTATATGTGATGTAAAATCGTATTTCATTTGGGGTCCTCTCTTGTTTTGTTTGATATAATTTCGCTACGCTCATTATATCATGTGCTTTCGCACATGATATATGATTATCCATGCGCATCCGTGCTTCGCACTTCGCGTCTGATATAATTTCGCTACGCTCATTATATCATACTCTACTTTTCTTTTGATTTTTATTTTGTGTACTTATGTTTGCTGCCTCGACGTGCAAACCGGGGAAACTTTTAGTTTCCCCGGTTGTACGGGCATTCGCCCTATACAGAGAACCTGCCACTGGCAGCTTCTCTTGCATACTTTGGCATCAAAAATGATAGCCAGCAAGCCTCTTGTGCAGGCACATCAGCTTGTTGTCTCTCATTTTTGGCACGTCTCATTGCCTATGTGCGTACTTTTGTTTTGTAGCCATGCCTCCTCTCAGGTGCCTTTCGCTTTTATTTACCGCTAGTACCTTTCTTACCCCTTCTGCCAGGTCTGCATCTATTGCTGGCAGTCTTTCCTCATCTGTCAAATCCTTATGCACAGTTGACTTACTGATGCCGAATGCCTTTGCTGCCTGACGCACTGTTGCCTTGTTTTCGATTATGTACTGGGCTACCTCTATAGCTCTTTGTTCGATATAAGTTTTCACAAAAATATCCCCTGCATTTTCTGTTTGTACATTCTATGCAGGGGATATTTTTTTATTCTATAGAAGTAACCTTATAATCCTGTGCCTCCACAGCATCCTTGAGTGTTTCATCTGCCACATCGCTTGCAAGTGTCACAACTGCTGTTCCCGCCTCATGGCTTACTACTGCTTCTGTTACGCCATCGATTGCCTCAAGAGTTTTCTTTACTCTTGCCTCACAGTGTCCGCACATCATACCTTCGATTTTCATTGTCTTTGTCATTTCTTTTGTCTCCTCTCTCTTTGCCTGTTTTATTTTTTTATCGTGCTTAGTCTCATATAACTTGAATAAGTTGAGACGAAGCGCGTTGGTAACTACGCAAAAGCTTGATAAGCTCATGGCTGCCGCGCCAAACATTGGATTTAGCTTCCAGCCCAGCAGGGAAATATACAGACCTGCTGCAAGCGGTATTCCTATTACATTATAGAAGAATGCCCAGAACAGATTCTCGTGGATATTTTTAAGAGTCTGCCGGCTTAATCTGATTGCTGCCGGTACATCCAAAAGCCTGCTCTTCATCAAAACTACATCTGCTGCATCGATTGCCACGTCTGTTCCTGCGCCGATTGCAATTCCTGTGTCAGCTCTGGTCAGGGCTGGTGCATCATTGATTCCATCGCCGACCATGGCAACCTTGCCCTGCTTCTGCAATTTTCTGACCACACTTTCCTTACCATCTGGAAGGACTCCTGCTATTACTTCATCTACGCCTGCCTGTGCGCCGATTGCTCTTGCAGTCTTCTCATTATCACCAGTCAGCATGACTACATGTATTCCCATGCCCTTTAACTGGCTTATGGCTTCCCGGCTGTCCTCCTTGATGGTATCTGCCACTGCTATGATTCCCAGAAGCTTTCCTTCCGCCTCAAAAAACATAGGTGTTTTCCCCTCATCCGCCAGCTTCTCTGACCGGGTCTTTGTCTCATCTGACACTGCTGCAAACTGCATGATGTATTTTATATTTCCACCATGCACAGCCTGTCCATCCACTTTTGCACTGAGTCCGTTTCCCGGCATTGCTGCAAAATCCACAGCATCCATGATATTTATTTTAAGCGCAGCTGCTCTCTCATTTATAGCTTTTGCCAATGGATGCTCACTCTTTGCCTCAAGACTTGCCGCAAGTCTTAAGAGTTCATCCTCTGTATTTCCTTTTTCCGGGAAAATGTCTGTCACAACCGGTGCTCCGTTGGTTATGGTTCCAGTCTTATCCAGAGCTATAATCTGCGTCCTGCCTGCGATTTCCAGCGAGCTGGCCGTCTTAAACAGGATTCCGTGCCTGGCACCCATTCCGTTTCCCACCATTATGGCAACTGGTGTTGCCAGTCCTAACGCACACGGGCAGCTTATTACCAGTACCGATATTCCTCTTGCGAGGGCAAAGCCTATTGTCTGTCCCACAAGCAGCCATACTATTATAGTCAGTACTGCAATTGTGATTACAGCCGGCACAAATATTCCTGACACCTTATCGGCTATTTTTGCAATAGGTGCCTTGGTGGCTGCTGCATCGCTGACCATCTGGATTATCTGGGCAAGCGTGGTGTCCTCTCCGACTCTTGTGGCTTTGCACTTGATATAGCCGGACTGGTTAGTGGTTGCCGCACTGACCTTGTCACCTTCTGCCTTGTCAGCCGGAATGCTCTCACCGGTAAGCGCTGCCTCGTTCACCGCACTGTTCCCTTCTACTATGATACCATCCACAGGAATGTTTTCTCCGGGCCTCACAACAAATATATCGCCTATTCCAACCTCCTCGATTGGCACCTCCACCTCTTCGTTTTTGTCATTGAGCACCACCGCAGTCTGTGGGGCAAGCTTCATAAGACTTTTTAAGGCATCTGTGGTTTTTCCCTTGGAGTGGGCTTCAAGCATTTTTCCAACTGTAATCAGGGTAAGTATCATGGCTGCCGACTCAAAGTAAAACTCATGCATGTATGACATCACGAGCTCTGCATCACCCTTTACCTGGGCATCTGTCATGGCAAAAAGCGCATA
>URLU01000172.1 GCA_900548765.1 uncultured Lachnobacterium sp. | reverse complement strand
GTTCTCATCCTGCACATGTCCAAGAACAATTACGTTCTCATAAGGTGCCTTGTTGAAGAGAAGGGTTGACTCTGCCATGAGTGAATGGAACCATCCACGAGTCTGGTCAACAGCCTCAGAAATAAACTTGGCAGGGAACTGCTGCTCAAATACTTCCTTATTCTCAAATGGATAATGATGCTGGGCAAATGGCATTGCTCCTGAATCAAACCAGCAGTCAAGTACCTCTGGTACACGATGCATTGTCTTACCACACTCTGGGCATGGCATTGTCACTTCATCAATATATGGTCTGTGAAGCTCTACCTCTGCTGCCTTTGGATCTCCAGCTCTCTCTGCAAGCTCTGCACGGCTTCCGATACACTCTCTGTGTCCGCACTCACACTCCCAGATATTAAGAGGTGTGCCCCAGTAACGGTTACGGGAAATAGCCCAGTCCTGAATATTCTCTAACCAGTTTCCGAAACGTCCTGAACCGATTGACTCAGGAATCCAGTTTACTGTGTTGTTGTTTCTGATAAGGTCATCCTTTACTGCTGTCTCCTTGATGTACCATGACTCTCTTGCATAGTAGATAAGAGGCTTGTCACATCTCCAGCAGTGTGGATACTCATGTTCAAATTTAGGAGCATCAAAAAGCTGCTTTCTTGAGCTTAAATCCTTAAGCACCTCTGGGTCAGCATCCTTTACCCACATACCGGCAAAAGGAGTCTCCTCAGTAAGCTCTCCCTTGCCATTTACAAACTGTACGAATGGAAGGTCGTAGTTACGTCCTACGTTGGCATCATCCTCACCAAATGCAGGAGCAATGTGTACGATTCCAGTACCATCTGACATTGTTACATAGGTGTCACATGTAACGAAAAAGCCCTTCTTGCCCTGCTTGTCTGCAAGCTTCTTAGCACAGTCATAAAGTGGCTCATATTCCTTGTACTCAAGGTCTTTTCCCTTGTAAGTCTCAAGTACTTCATATGCTGTCTTGCCCTCTTCCTTATCCTCTTTTGAAAGAAGCTGAGAAAGAACCTTGTCAGCAAGAGCCTCTGCCAGATAATAAGTATATCCATCAACAGCCTTTACCTTGATATATGTGTCATCAGGGTTTACACAAAGTGCAACGTTGCTTGGAAGTGTCCAAGGTGTTGTTGTCCATGCCAGGAAGTAAGCATCCTCACCTACAACCTTGAAACGAACTACTGCTGATTTTTCTTTTACTAATTTGTATCCCTGTGCAACCTCCTGTGCTGAAAGAGGTGTACCACAACGTGGGCAGTAAGGAACAATCTTAAAGCCCTTATATAAAAGGCCCTTGTTCCAGATTTCTTTAAGAGCCCACCACTCAGACTCGATGAAATTGTCATCATATGTTACATATGGGTTATCCATGTCAGCCCAGAATCCAACTGTGCCTGAGAAATCTTCCCACATACCCTTGTATTTCCATACAGACTCTTTACACTTTTTGATGAAAGGCTCAAGACCATACTCTTCAATCTGATCCTTGCCATCCAGACCGAGAAGCTTCTCAACTTCGATTTCAACAGGAAGACCATGTGTGTCCCATCCAGCCTTTCTAGGTACATATTTACCCTTCATAGTCTGGAATCTTGGAATCATATCCTTTATAGTACGGGTCTCCACATGTCCGATATGTGGCTTACCGTTGGCAGTTGGTGGTCCGTCATAGAAAGTGTAAGTCTCACCCTCTTTGCGGTTTTCCATAGATTTTCTAAAGATGTCGTTGTCGTCCCAGAATTTCTCAATTTCTTTCTCACGATCAACGAAGTTCATGTTGGTGTCAACCTTCTTGTACATGATTGAATCTCCTCTTTCTACTTTTATGATTATTTAGGTTATTAGCTTATTGTGATAGGTTGTATTCTTCTTATTGTCATTTCGTATTGTTGCCCTTTATTTGCGCTTTCTTATTCTTAATAATACTACCATTTCTATATACGCTTTGTCATTTTGTATGATTGCGTTTTCACTGCCTGCGCTACATAACTTACGCTGCTTCCTGCACAAATATATTTTTATATTTGTGACTGTGAAGAATATTAGTTTTTCTTAATGTTCTGCTCACAATCCAGCAATCCGGCAACAGGACGTTGGCGGAAGCGAAAGCTGAGCCATGGATGGCGAATCTTGAGCGTTTGCGTCTTTTCCCACAACTTAACCCAGAACATTTAGAAAATCTTATATTCGTAACCCGGAACAAATATAAAAATATATTTGTACAGGAAGCGTTCTCATAAACCTAAAGCGCAGGCGGCATTAACTCAATCACATACAAAAATAAGAAAGCGCCCCTGATGTAATCAGGGACGCCAATACGTCTATACCACCTATTACAATGTACTTAAGGATTTCTCCTTGCATACCTCGTCCCCTGTAACGTAGGAAATACGTCAGTCTCTAATCTCACAGCCTTAAACTTATGATAATGCTATAATGGCTGTAATTTCGGTCTGCAACTCAGAAGTGATTTTCATCTCCACATTACTCGTGTCAGGCTCTCACCATCCCTGACTCTCTTTGACTTTCCTATAGAAACTACTGTCTTCGTCATAGTCTTTTACTTTTCATGCCTTAGTATATAACTTGAGAACTTATCTTGTCAACCCATTGTTTTAGGTTTACCAGGCAATCTCAGCATCCCCCATGCTTGAGTCCACAATAAGCTCTCCAGCATTGCCTTTCTGGCTATAGTCATCACTGTAATTCTTTCCATTGACCTTCACATCACCCATGCTGACATCTGCATCAATCCTGTAATCATCCAGGCTGACTGCTGATTTGACAGTGATTTCTCCCATGTCTGCTGTAAGCTTCATATCCTTAAACTCAGAATCTGTGACCTCTATATCACCCATGCTCGCATTAATGTCGGCATTTTTTAACTCTGTTTTCCTGATTGTTGTATCACCCATATCCATATTACTTGTAAATGTGCCAATATAACAGTTTTCCATATCTAAGTCCCCCAAATCAAGATTAAGGTCTACAAGGTCTGCCTTAATATCTGTCATATCCAGGTCGCCAAGATTGAGTGTAATATTTAAGTCTGTAAAAGATATATTTTCAGGAACTGTTATTGTAAGGCTGCTTTTTAAATTATAATATTTATTAAGGTTCTTTACAGATATATCCGGCTGGGTGAATGTAAGCTTTGTCACTCCATTCTCCTCAGTCACATCCATCTCTGGCTTTAACCACTCCACACTGCTGTAGGATGCACCCCAGCTATCACCCTTTTGCAGGGTAAAATCCAGATATGAGCCGTCCACATCAATGGCAACTCTATCATTTTCTACAGCAATATCATACTCGCCTGACACAACAGGACCAGCCTGCTCCTTTTTAATTCCTCCGCCGGTAACATAATCTAATATATTATTTCCGGCAAATTGTACCAGTCCACCTACATGGTAAATGGTGCCACCTATGATGCATATGACAGTAACTATCCATAATATCGAAAGATACGCTTTTCTCATCACTTAATCCTCCCCAAATATATTGTTTACAATCATCTGGACTATTGCAGCTATTGGCCACACAATCCATGTTATTGACCAGTCGAATGTGACAAAGCTCCAGATTAAGTATATGCAGGTCACTGTTGACCAGTATACTGACATAATCGCTTCCACTGTCTTGTTTGAATATGACTGACGCTTCTTTACCGGTGTGAAGTTTCCACCCATGGTCGACGCATCATTTATCTGCAAAATTGTCTGGAAGCTGCCCATTTTAATTGAGCTGAACACAATAAGGAATACACCGGCTCCCACAAGCCAGAAGAGCATTGCTCCTGTTATGCTGTCTATATCCACGCCCACAAAGCTTAAATTCATGTCATCAAGTACTGCTGCTGGGACAAAACATATACAGCAGAAAAGTACACCGATTGTTATAAACACAGCATGCAGGTTATTAAATCTGTCCTTTTCCCGCTTTACCTCATTAAATGTAGCAAAATCCACTGCACATGGTGTCTGCTTTATATAGTTCCACTTTGACATTTTAATGCCGGAAAATACAAACATACATACACCGATACCAATGCTCAAAAACATAAAGAGAACGCCAACCGCATCCGAACCGCCGTGGATTGTATCCGCCACAATCGGTCCTGTCACACATATGATGCAGAGAAGCACTCCAAAGGCTATCATAAAGGCTTCTCTTGACTTATCCTTTAAATAGTCTTTTACCTCTGCCGATGTGAGCATGTGAGGTGTGTATTGCCTTGCCTGTGCATTATTTGCATATGCGCCATTTGCAGCCTCATTTTGATTAATGCCACCTGCCTGACTGGCATTTGTCTGTGAAGCAGCCTGTGGATTAACATATACGTTTATTCCAAGTACATCTGCAAGCTCATTTAAGTTGCCAAACTCTGATATAACGGTTCCAACAGCTTCGTTTTCTGTCCTGCCCTCTTCAATAAGCTCTGCAAACTTATCCTCCATCATCTGTCCCAGCTCATCCTTGGCTCTCCTGACCTCCGGGGTATTAGGAAGATTCATAAACATGGTTTCAAGATAATTTTTTATAGTTTCCATTTTAATCTCCTCTTAATTATGAATAAATCGTTCTATAACATCCTTTGTCAAAACCCATTCTTCGCATTTCTCCCTGTAATAGGCTCTTCCTTCATCTGTTATCTGGTAGTAGGTTCTGCGCTTTCCTGTCTCTTCATTTGATGAAAAGGATGTGACATAACCATTCTTTTCCATCCTGTTAAATGCAGAGTACAGCGTCGTCTCCTTGATGATATACTTCTCATCCGTCATCTGCCTGATCTGCTTGGATATCTCATAGCCATAGGATGGTTTATCCAGCAGCAGATAGAGGATGATGGTATCGTTGTAGCCTCTGATAACATCACTGCTGATGCTTATCATACGATTTTCACCTCGCTTTTGCTCATGTACAAATATGCTGATACTCAATATGA
>URLU01000171.1 GCA_900548765.1 uncultured Lachnobacterium sp. | reverse complement strand
TGCCACAAAGCACGGGGCACCGGGACCACTGATTGTATTCTGCTTCTCGGTTTTCTCCTGCCTGTGCGCAGTTCCATTTATTATTTTCGACCATGAACCGCTGACCTGGTGGCAGCTTGCATCCCTGATCATGGCAGGACTTTCCGCTACTCTGGGACAGTTTTCAATTACTGCAGCATACACATATGCGCCGGCAAGCGAGCTGTCGGTATATGACTATACACAGATTGTGTTTGCTGCCCTGCTTGGAATCATCTTCCTTGGAGAGGTGCCGGATATCATCAGTATAGCCGGATATCTCATCATATGTGGAGCGGGAGTTGCCATGTTTCTTGTTAGAAAGAAGTCAGAGTGATAAAGTAAATGTAAATAAAGTAAATGTATATATAATAGGGATGGATATTTATCATCCATCCCTATTGTTACAGCAAAGTATGCAGGAAATCCTAGTTGCCTGCACATCCGTGCTTGTCCTCACCACATTGGTGTCCACCGCATGAGTGTCCGTGCTCATGATGCGAGCATTGTACATCAGGATTGTAATTCAGCTGTCCACTTATAAATGCTTGTACAGCATCGTCGGCATTACCGCTGACACCACCAAATAACCTGATACCGCAGGAAGCCAGTGCAGCCTGGGCACCGCCACCGATACCACCACAGATAAGCACATCCACCTGGGCCTGTACCAGGAAGGAAGCCAGCGCACCATGTCCCTGACCATTAGTATCAATTATCTGGGTCTGCTTAATCTCTCCATTTTCCACATCATACAATTTAAATTGTTCTGTATGTCCGAAGTGCTGGAATATTTCTCCATTTTCGTAAGTTACAGCTATACGCATTTGTTTATCCACCTTTCCTTTAATTGAGATTTGTTTAACCGGTACAGAGGCTTTACAGCGTTTTTTGTTACAGCAGAAGCTGTCATTTCCATCACAGATAGTATAGTTGCCCCCTGATATGTATAATGGTTTTCCATTTACCACGCTGTCAGCAAGCTTATAGCGTACATTTTCATAAATTTCTGTAACAGTGGTCCGGGATATGCCCATCTGTCCGGCACATTCAGCGTGTGTGCAGTTTTCCAAATCAATGAGCCGCATGACTTCATACTCATCAACAGTCATGTTAACGGTTTCACTGGCAGGTATGCCATCTGGTCTGAAATTGTCATAAGCAGGTTCTAAGCATATTTTTCTACATCTGCTGGGTCTCGCCATTATAAATCACCTCTTTATTTCCGACATATGTCGAAAACTAATATATAGCTAATTATGCTAATTGTCAACACACAACTAAATTTTTTAATTAAGCTTATGATTGTAAAAAATAGAAAACAACATCCCAAAGCCATATAATCTCTGGTATAATTGGCATAGCATAACAAAATTTGGGTGAGGTATTTATGTCTTTATTTAGCGAACGGTGCAATCAGGGAGTGTATTGCCACAAAAGTATGAATAAAGTAGAAAAAGTACAATTTTTACATGAAATATTACAAGAAATAGTTAGCGTTAAGTCGTATTATTGATACGCGGTTAAGTCGATATATGAGGAGAAATGATATGCCAGTAGAGAGAAAAACGTTAACACAGTTATTTGTACCGATATGTTTTGAGACATTGTTTTATATGCTGTCCGGTATGGTTGATACCCTGATGCTGTCATCAGTGAGCGATCAGGCAGTTGGAGCAGTAGGTACAGCAAATACATATATAAGTGTCTTTATCATCATGTTTGGAGTTATATCTTCGGGAATGGTGGCAGTAATGACACAGAATATTGGAGCCGGCAGACCGGGAATTGCCTATCAGGCAAGACAGCTGGGACTTGCATTTAATGCAGTGATAGGTGTGCTTATGTCTGTATTTTTGGCATTATTCTCAGGCAGCATGCTCAGGATAGTGAGTATAGCACCAGCTCTTATGGAGCCGGCGGAGACTTACCTTAAGATTGTAGGAGGTGCATGTTTTCTAAATGCACTTATACCTATTTTTTCCAGCTACCTGAGAGTGTTCGGATATACAAAGCATTCTCTGATAGGAACAGTTGTTGGAAATGTACTTAATATAGTATTAAACTCAATATTCCTTTTTGTGCTGGACTGGGGAGTAATGGGTGTTGCAACAGCCACAGTTATATCACGAGTTGTTAACTTAATCATTGTGGCAGCCATGGGAGCTGTGCTTATAAAGGCAAAGCAGAGTCCAGATCGTCTGCCGGCAGGAAGAATATTGGGACAGATTATAAAAATCGGCTTTCCATCAGCCTGTGAGACAGCCCTTTACAACATAGCCATGACATTGATTGTGCGTTATATGAACCAGATGGACACAGATGGAATGAATGTCACAGCCCGGTCATATACCATGCAGATAGCAAATTTCTCATACTGTATAGGAGCAGCTCTGGCACAGGCAAATGCCATCATGACAGGCTGGCGGATTGGAGCAATGGAATATGATGAGTGCAATAAGGGAACCAAAAAGGCAGCCATATATGGAATCATCGCAGCCACCTGTTTTTCAGTAACCTTTGCGGCTGCAGGACATTTTATAGTCCATATCTTTACGGATGATGTACAGATGATAAATCTGGTGGTCAAGCTCCTGATAGTAGACATTTTCCTTGAGTTTGGACGAGTGACCAATCTGGTCTACGGACAGGCACTTAAAACCAGTGGAGATGCACTATTTCCGGTAGTGATGGGAGCTATATTTATGTACCTTTTCGCAGTAGGCGGAACCTACTTCCTCGGCATACATCTGGGGCTTTTGGCTGTCGGGGCCTATATCGCCATGGCAGCGGATGAGTGTGCCAGGGCAGTGGGAATGGTAATCAGGTGGAAGAGTGGTAAGTGGAGAAATAAGAGACTTGTGGAATCGTAGGAGAATAATATGTACTATGAATTAAAGGAAAACAAACCACATGGTACAAAGGATAATCCATTCAGTACCTATCATATCAAGGGTGTGAATCATGCCTTTCAGATACCAGTACACTGGCATGATGAACTGGAGATAATATATGTGAAAGAAGGCTCTCTCAATGTGAATATCGCAGGAGAGAGCTATGTAGGAACCCCCGGGGATGCATTTGCTGTGTCGCCGGGAAATCTGCATTTTATGGGTTCACAGACAGGAGGAGTGGATTACTATACCTTTTTGTTTCCCATGAGATATGTCACATTTAATACAGAAGATATGCTGGATAAGGAAGTACTTGAGCCATTAAACAACGGACGTCTTATGATATATCCACAGATAGGAAAAGCAGCGAGAGATATATGTGAAGAATTAATAGACATTCATCAGGTAAAATGCAGTGAACCAGAGCAGAAAATACCAGTCCAGCTAAAAACCAAAATGACCCTGTTACAATTTATCCTCCAAATGTGGCAGGAAGGCTTAATAGTGGACAATGCTACAAGTGGCAGGAATACCATAGAGAAGGAAATGATATCCTATATACAGCAAAATTACACAGAGAAAATATACCTGAAAGAATTTGGTGCCCAGTTTCACCTTTCAGAAAAGTATATATCCAGATATTTCAAGGAGCACTTTCATATAACCCTGTCACAGTACGTAAATCACCTGCGTCTGGAACATGCCAGACAATTGCTGCAGGAGACAGCTCTTCCCATAACAGAAGTCGCAATGCAAAGCGGCTACCAGAATGTGAGCTACTTCATAAGGAGCTTCAAAAAGACATATGAAATGTCACCACTTAAGTACAGGAAAGAATAGGAGGGAATAAAATAGGGCATATTCTGCTTGACTAAAATGCCACCAGTTAATTATAATGGGGAGAGCAAACATTGCATTATTATTAGGCTATAAAGGATGGTAAGTAATGTCGAAGTTTACGAGGAAAGCAATAATGCATGAGTTCATGAAGATTCTGGAAGAAAAATCTCTGGACAAGATTACTGTAAAAGATATTTGTGAGCGGAGCGAAATAAACAGGAACACATTCTATTATTATTTTGATAATGTATATGACGTATTGTATTCAATATTTGAGATAGAGAAAAAGCAGATGCTTGAGGATGTGGAGGAAAGCGATTCTTTTCTGGAAGAGTATAAGAAAACCGCTTCTTTTGTAGTAAATAATAGAAAAGCTGTTATCAATATATATCAGTCAAAAAACGGAGATATTTTACTAAATTATTTTGATGCAGTCACAATGGATTTTGTAAAGAGGGCCGTAAAGAAGACAGCAGAGAGTTACCGGATAAGCGAGGAAAACATAAATTACATATCTCATTTTTATACAAATGCCATATGTGGTACCACGATGAAATGGATAGAGCGTGGAATGCCGCCATATAAGGAGGATTTTCTGGAAAAAATATCCGAATCATACGAGGTGACAATAAGGGATTTGCTTGAGATGTTTGACGGCAAGTAAAATCAGACAGATTTTGAGTTGTGTCTAAAAATTAGACACAGCTCATTTTTTATCTGTAGTATTTTTATCTGATAAGAGGTAAGATACCAAGATAGAAAGGAGTGAAAAGGATGCAAGGATTGAAAGCAATTAAGCGGTTGTATGCAATTGCAACTGTCTGTTTCATTGCAATAGGTTTTGTATTACTTGTCAAGCCGGAGATTGGTCTGGATATGATATGCAAGATAATAGGCGTATTTCTTATCGCACATGGAATATTAAGACTGGCGGGATATTTTTCCAAAGACATATTTCAACTGGCATTTGAGTTTGATTTGGGACTTGGAATTATATCAGCGATTCTAGGAATATTATTGATATTCAAATCGGCCACCTTCATAGGTGTTATAGCACCGTGTATTGGCATATTCATGATTGCAGATGCTGCACTGAGAATACAGACATCAATAAGTGCAAAGAGGTTTGGTATAACTAACTGGTGGGTAATTCTGATAATCGCAATTATTGTGGCTGTGGTCGGCGTGATGCTTTTGTTTGTGCCATTCAAG
>URLU01000170.1 GCA_900548765.1 uncultured Lachnobacterium sp. | reverse complement strand
AATTCAAAAGTCCTGCACATTCCAGATAAAATCTGACAAGCTCTGTCCTTGAATGCAGGATTTTATCCTTTCCCTGCCAGTTCACAATGATTCCACCAGTGACAAAGTTTTCAACCACTCTCTCCTGCCCCTTAGGTGAATAAAACCTGCGCAGCACCTTCTCGCCCCTCTTGTTAAACAGAGTGCGGCAGAAGATCTGCCCCTGCTTGTTATAGTGCTCGCTGATTCTCACAGCCCCCTTGTCATCCAGCCAGTCCACAGTCTTCACAAGCCTGCGGTTTTTTGGTTCCGTATAGAAAATCCGGGCACGTTCTTTTGTTTTATCCATGACTCTGGCATTGGAGTTGGATCCTTCAATCCGCCAGTAGTCTGGTATATCAATCTGGTTAAAATATCTTGGTTTTTCCTCTCTTAAACTGCCATCAGCACAGAAATAACCATATACAGATACCACGTCATCCGGCAGAAAGCCATCATCCTCTATAACCGCCGCTGTAAAAGAAACTCCGGCATTTTTAAAGGACTCATACAGATTTCGGCTCTCCATGGAGAAAAAATCAAAAAGCAATGTCATTGCAGAAGACTGACCCATCTCTTGACCACCTCCTTTGTCAGATATGGCTCTGCCAGCCTGTAGGAATGCTCTGCAAAAGCTTCCATATCATCCTTTGTATACATGCGCACTATGGCATCTGTGAGCAGGGCGATTTTCTCTTTCTGCTCCATTTCGTCACTAATTGGTATCTTATAACCATTCTCTCCGTCATCAATAAAAGTCTGGTTGCCATACCTTACATCAAAGCCTATAATCGGAAGTCCTGAACCCACTGCTTCCAGCAATGTGAGTCCAAAGCCCTCACTCTGGGAAGCTGCGACATACGCCTCATACTTCATGTACACATCATCAAGCTTGTGCTGTCCCATAAGTCTTACATAATCCTGGCAGCCCAGCCTTGCAATCAGCCTGGAAAGCTGATTTTCTTCTCCACCCTTGCCATATATATCAAGGGATATGTCAGGAATGGTCTCATGAGCTTTGACCACAGCCTCAATAAGCCAGTCACAGTGCTTTTCTGTGGCAAGTCTTGATGCTGTGATTAAGGCATGGTGCTTTCTGGGCTCCTGTGGATGTCTTAACTCATCCAGACTTCCAACCGGAATTGTGACCACGTCAGGTTCAAACCCCCTGTATTTTTTGAACTGCTCACGCAGCAGCTCATTTTGTGCATCCGTAGCCGTAATATAAAAATCAATGTGCTTTGTCTGGGCAAAGGCATACTCATAATAATTGTTCCATAATATATTGTTTTCGTCAGTACCTGACTCACTGAAATGGTCAGCGTGTACAACAATCCCCACTCTGGCAGGACCACAGTTTTCAAGGATTGCCTGGCCGATTCCTGTTGTACGGTCTATGAGTACCACATCATTTTCTGTAAGACCAAGCCGTCTCACCATATAGCCTGCAAGCTCAGCCTTGGAATACAGCATCTCATTCTGAAATCTATAGCAGACAGAATCATCTCCATCAATCATCTCCTCATAGGCAAGAGAACCATCCTCATTGAAATAGCTTCTGCCATAAAGGTGTGCCCTGCCATCCAGAGGCGCATAGTATTCAGAATAGATTTTGCAGTAAGTATAATAATCCTTCCGTATCAGGCAGCCGTCACATACCAGCTCCACCCTGTGTACCAGTTCATCTGTCTCATTGGTAAAATAAACTGTATAATACTTTTTTCCATCTTCAAAGACATATCTGCCGCTTTTGCCTTCTCTGGAGAATACAGGATTCTCCTCTGCAAAGCCAGCCTCTAAATCACTTTTACTAAAAGAAACCGGAGCTGTCTTCACATCTGTAAAAAATGTATAGAGCCATATAACCTCTTCGTCCGTAAAATTCAGATTGCTTGTCATATGCTCGATATTTTCTCTTGGAAACATATCCGTAAAAATAAATCGTGCAGGAATCCCCGCCCTCCTGAGCAGGTTGGCACGGTAGCTCTGAGCGTACTCCACACCGCTGCTCGCCCAGCCGATTCCCAAATTAAAATTATAAACCATTCATTTCTCCTAACCTAAACTGCTTATGGGTAAACAATTACAGGGTGATTATTCTTATCCGCCTTTACGTCACTCATAAGTATATTTCGGATTATATTCTTTTTTACCATTTTCTCTGTATCCAAATACAAGTCAAAAGCCTCATTCTGGTACTCAAACATAATATTTCTCTGAGCCGTGGCACGACCTGACACTGCATACTTAAACTGCTCCAGATAATCAATCAGTTCAACCCAGCCGTCATCCACAGCCTTAAGTGTAGCCTCCCTGACAAACTGCTCATAGCACTCCCTATTGCCAATCCGCTCCTGCTGCCTGTCAAGTCCATGGTGAAAGCAGTCTGCCAGATAGCTTTTCACCTTCCCATAGTCAGCTAAGTCCTCAGCTTTTATCCTGCCATCAAGGGAATAAGACAGATTATCAAGTATGTAGCGGTTTAAGTCCGAAAGCTCCAGGGTCTTCCTCTCATCCAGATAGGATTCGATGTTTTCCTCTGCAATAGCCGCCAGAGTCTCCTCCTTAACCTTGGCACCATCCAGCAGATTGGCACGGGTCTCATAAATCAGATTCCTCTGCCTCTGCAGCACCTGGTCATACTGCACCGACTTCTTGCGTCCCATCTCCTCGGTTTCTGTATTGAATTTCTGACTCTGGTTGACAATCTGCCTGATTTTCCACTTGCTTATGTGCTTTTTCCCATCTATGTACTTTTGCAGCTTCTCATCATCTTCGGCACCAACTATGTCATCCTCAAGACTCACATAATACTGGCTGAAGCCCGGGTCTCCCTGCCTGCCGGAACGGCCTCTGGTCTGGCGCTCTGACCGGGAATTATCCATCCTGCCCACACCTATGACTGCCAGCCCTCCAAGCTCTCTCACACCCTCGCCAAGCTTTATATCTGTGCCTCGTCCTGCCATGGTGGTTGCAACTGTCACCGCGCCAAGCCGTCCTGCACCAGAGATAATCTGTGCCTCCCAGAAGGCGTTGCTTGCATTTAATACATTATGCGGTATGTCCTTTTGTATCATAAGTCTGGAAAAAAGGTCTGTATCTGTAACAGAATTTAAAACCACAAGCACCGGCTGTCCTGTCTCATGAAGCCTTATGACATCATCCGCCGCTGTCCAGAACTGCTCCTGTGCGTTTACAAAATACCTGTCCTTTAAATCCTTCCTGATAACAGGGCGGTTTGTGGGTATCTTCACAACCTTCTTGTGATATACATCCCACAGCTCATCCCTGGCGTCTGTCAGGGTACCGCTCATTCCTGCCATCTTATCAAACATCAGGAACAAGTCCTGAAAGGTAACAGATGCCACAGTACGATATTCCTGAGAAATCTCCACCTTTTCCTTTGCCTCAATTGCCTGATGCAGACCGCCTCTTAGCTTTACACCATGCATGAGCCTGCCTGTGGCTCCGTCGAATAATTCCACCTCTCCCTTATCTGTCACGACATAATCCTTTTTATTTTTCATTGCCTTGTGGGCGCGCAGGGCAAGGGTCACATGGCGGTTAATCTCAAAGTTTTCCTTGCTGTAAAAATTATCTATTCCAAAAAAGTTTTCCGCAAACTTCACACCCTTAGGCGTAAGCCATACAGCATTGTCCTCCTCCTCGTAATCTATCTCTTCCACAAGTGTTGTCACAAAAAAGTCGCATACATCATAGAGGTTAGACTGCACCCGGGGCACACCGGACACCACCAGAGGCATGACAGCCGAGTCCAGGAGTACCGCATCCGCTTCATCAATAATCACATAGTAAAAGTCACACATAAAACGCTCATTTTTGTTCTTGACCAGATTATCAAAGAGATAGTCAAAGCCCAGCATTCCGTTTGTCATATATATGATGTCTGCCTGATAAAATTCCTTTTTCTCCTCATCTGTCATTTCCTCCTTCTCATTGGTTCTGGGATAGGAGCAGGAAATCCCCATAAAGTTGTAGGTCTCGCTCATCTCCTCCCCATCACGGGAAGCAAGATATTCATTGGTGGTCACAAGTATGCAGCTTTTCCCGGTGAGGGCATTAAGGTAGAGCGGCATCGTGGCAGACAGTGTCTTTCCCTCGCCTGTATTCATCTCAGCCAGATAACCCTTGTGCATGGCAATGCCTGCTAATACCTGTACATCATAGGGGTGTTTTCCCAGTACCCGCTCATCTGCAGTCATCATTGCTGCAAAGGCATCCGGCAGTATGGAATCAAGGCTTTCACCATTCCTATACCGCTCGCGAAAAGCATCTGTTAGGGCAGTAAGCTCGCCGTCACTAAGATTTTTTATCTTTTCTTCGCTTTCTTTTACCTTTTGAAGCACCTTCTTTAAGTTTTTTAATTCTCTCCTGCTGCTCATTATACTCTTCCTCTGATATTTCCCTGAGAATCAACGAGTGAAATGTAAAGTCTGCATTTCCACCATTAATCAGCTCAACACAATAACTATAGGTCTTGATAGATGGCTTGAAAACTGTCTCTCCACCACGGACAATCATACTCTCCGCCTCCACATCATAGCGGTCATAAAACACTATGCGGAGCATCAGGTCCTTGCTCTCAGGACTATTATAATCAATACGCGTTTTTATCTCGTAAGCTCGTTCCCCATCAATCAGGGGAAGCTCCGGCTCCACCCTCTGACGCTGGAAATTAGTCTTTGAATACCAGCGGTGAATTACAGTTCCCGGAGGCATAAGCCGGTTACTATACACCACTGAGAAGTCATCCTTAAATTCTATTTTAGAACCATATACATATGCATTGGTCAAAAAATTTCTCCAACGTATTACCCATGTATCATCTTTCATTTTTTATCCTGCCAAAATCCTCTTCCAACATTTTTTTGTACTGGCTCTTGAACCATTCCATAACCATGGCACTGTTGTCTGTATGACGCCCATGTGAGCCCTT
>URLU01000169.1 GCA_900548765.1 uncultured Lachnobacterium sp. | reverse complement strand
CTTGATAGACCACCCATCTTCTTCATCTGGCTCATTGACTCAAGATACATCTCAAAGTCAAATTCATTCTTGCGCATCTTCTGCTCAAGCTCTTTTGCCTTTTCCTCGTCTATACTCTCCTGAGCTTTCTCAATCATTGAGAGAACATCACCCATGCCAAGGATTCGGGATGCCATTCTGTCCGGATAGAACTGCTCCAACTCGGAAAGCTTCTCTCCCATACCAGCATAAAGAATTGGTTTTCCTGTGACCGCCCTGATTGAAAGAGCTGCACCACCTCTGGTATCACCATCAAGCTTTGTAAGCACAACGCCATCAATACCAATCTTTTCATCAAAGGTTCCTGCTACGTTTACCGCATCCTGGCCTGTCATAGCATCTACAACAAGGATTGTCTGGTAGACATCTGTAGCTTCCTTGATTCTGATAAGCTCAGCCATCATGTCCTCATCCACATGAAGACGTCCAGCTGTATCTATAATGAGCACATTGAAATCATTTTTCTTAGCGTGCTCTACAGCAGCCTTTGCAATATCCTCCGGCTTATTTTTATCGCCCATCGAGAATACCTCAACATCCTGCTTTTTACCATTAATCTGTAACTGCTCTATAGCAGCTGGACGATACACGTCACAGGCTGCAAGCAGTACCTTTTTGCCCTTGGACTTAAGCTTGCCTGCTATCTTTGCAGTTGTGGTTGTCTTACCTGCACCCTGAAGACCAACCATCATGATGACAGTCAGCTCCTTGCCAGGTCTGAAGGCTATCTCAGTAGTTTCAGAACCCATGAGATTAACCATCTCTTCGTTTACAATTTTGATTACCATCTGACCAGGATTAAGTCCATTCATAACATCCTGTCCGATAGCTCTCTCCTGAACACTTTTTGTAAATTGCTTTACAACCTTGAAGTTAACATCCGCTTCAAGAAGTGCCATTTTTACTTCTTTGAGAGCAGCCTTGACATCATCCTCTGTAAGTCTGCCCTTACTGCGCAGATTCTTGAAAACATTCTGTAGTTTTTCCGATAAGCTGTCAAATGCCATATTATAGCTCCTCAATTATCTGATTCGAAATTAATTCGATTTCATTCATTATTAAAATATCGTTTGTCTCTTTAAATTCTACAGCCAGCTCTTTAATCTTCTCCACATCACTTTTTATGGAGATAAATTTATCTACCAGATGAAGCTTATCTTCATAATCCCTGAGCTTCTTGTCACAGCGCTTCACCATATCGGCAACGCCCTGTCTGGATATACCCTCTTCTCCGGCTATCTCACCAAGAGAAAGGTCATTGAAAACAAAGTCCTCATATATCCTGCGCTGATGTTCGTTAAGCATCTCGCCATAAAAATCAAACAAATATGCCTGTGTAAGTTTCTCTTCCATAGTCATTCACCTTGAAGAGAATACCACAACAGGCATATGGTGTCAAGTATTTTTCCTTGTCAGTTGTAAAATTAGTTATGAAATTAATAATTTCTTCTATCAATAATATTTTCCATATCCATTGTAAAATCAAAATAAGCTTCTTTTACATAGGTTGCCTTGCCGACATTTTCGCCATTTTCCAGTTTTTTGATAATCATATCAATCTCGGGTCCCAGAAGCGGATTGCACTCAAAATCTACTGCGATTCTGCCATCCCTCACTTCCTCAAGTCCCGCCATGGTCGCGTCAAAGGAAATAATAATCATGTCTCCATCTGTACCCACTGTCCTGCCCGCGTCCTCGATAGCTTCTATTGCACCAAAGGCCATGTTATCATTTTCGCAGACAACCACATCAACATCCGGATACTTTTCCAGAAACCCGGCCATTACCTCATAGCCCTTCGCCTGGGTAAAATCCCCACTCTGAGCATCAAGCATATTCCAGTTGTCATGGTGCTTAAGCACCTTGGAAAAGCCATCGGTACGCCCTAACTGGGCTGATGACTCCAGTGTTCCCTGAAGGGTAACTATATTTATCTCCTCATCCCCCATGTCCCTGTCGTCAAGATAATTCTCCAGCCACTCTCCTGCTCTTTGCCCCTCAAGTGTAAAATCCGACCCTACAAAACAGGTATACAGGTTTTCATCCTGAACAGAAATATGCCTGTCTGCCAGAATAACAGGTATCCCGGCATTATGGGCTTCTTCTAAAACTGAATCCCAGCCAGTCTCAACCACAGGGTCTATAACAATATAATCCACTCCCTGCAGGATAAACTCTCTCACAGCCTTGACCTGATTTTCCTGTTTCTGCTGTCCATCCTCAAAAATCAGATGATAGCCGTTGTTCTCAGTAAAAGTAGTGGTATATGACTTGGTATTGGCAGTCCTCCAATCCGACTCCGAACCAACCTGCGCCACACCAACTACAATATACTGTCCATCATCTGGCACATCCGCAGTCTCAGTGCTGTCGGCAAGCTTATAGTCCAATCCGCAGCCGGCAAGCATGGTGCCAAGTATAGTTACACAAACTGCTGCTGATATAAATTTTCCCCACACTTTATTCATATAATCTGTCCATCCTTTTTCCGCTACACACTAATCTACATCAAACAACCGCTTCTATCAAGTCTGTTTCATATATTATGTTGCTATTTGTCACCTTAAATTGTCTGTACAAGCACATTTATACAAAAATATTTTTATTTTCTCATAACCTTTATTCTCATATAAATAAGCTCTACTTCTCAATCCGACTTTCCTCTCACATCAAAATGCTTTCCACAACTGTCGATTGGTATGCGGCTCATATACAGGTTTTATTTTGTTCCGAGTTACGAATGTAAGATTTCCTAAATGTTCTGGCGTAGGTGTTGCAGATTTTTACGCAACCGCTTAACATTCGCCATCCATGGCTCAGGTCTCGCTCTCGGCAACGTCCTGTTGCCGAGTTGCTTGATTGTGAGCAGAACATTAAGGAAATCTAACATTCTTCACAGTCACAAAATAAAGCCTGTATATGAGCCACATACCATTCACAATCCCAAGCATTTTGCCCCTCACAACCATAAAAGGGAGCAGGTCTCCCCGCTCCCAAAAGGTGTTAGTATAAACATTATTTGTTCTTCTCTTTGAGTTTTGCAAATACACTCTGCAAAATAATGAAGAAACAAAGTAATGCTGCTACTGCAATGTTAGACCATGAGCTTAACAGCTTACCATTTGTCTTAACCAGTGTTGAAATTGTACCATTAATCAGCACACCAAAGAATGAACCGATAACATTTCCTACACCACCGGTAAGCAGTGTACCACCGATAACGGCTGATGAAATAGCATCCATCTCAAGTCCTGTTGCCTGCTGTACACTTCCAGACATTGTATTCAGACAGTAGCAGATACCACCGATTGAACACAATACAGAAGAAAGAACATAAGCCTTTAATTTGGTCTTTGCAACATCAAGACCCATCATTACTGCTGACTGCTCGCTTCCACCTACTGCATATAAGCTTCTGCCAAACTTAGTATACTTGAGCATAAGGAATACAAGTATAAGTACAATGAGTGCAATCACTACCGGGATTCTTACATATGGTACCTGAAGAACACCCCTGTTGTTTGTATAAGCTCCGAATGGAAGCTCTATCTTAGTCTGAGCGATTTTTACAAATAACTCGCTGCTGCTTACTGACACCTGCTCTGTACAGATAACTGCTGTCATTCCTCGTCCAAAGAACATGCCTGCCATTGTAACAATGAATGGCTGAAGCTTTAAATATCCTACACAGAAGCCCTGAACTAATCCAAATACAACTCCAATAACAAGTACAAGAATCATAAGAAGAATTGGATTCATGCTCCATTTCTCAATACCAACTGCTATGAACATACAGTCCATTGCGATTAGGGAACCAACTGAAATATCAATTCCACCTGTTAACATTACGCAGGTCATTCCACAGGTTACACATAGGAGACCCGAGTTATTAATCAAAATATTTAATAAGGTCTGTAAATGTGTAAATCCTTTTTGAGAATATACTGCACATCCTGCTATGTACATCACAATAAATAATCCGATTGTGATAAGGAGAAGCAATGTGTTTCCATTAATTTTCTTTAATGTTTTCATTATGCCACACCTCCTTTTAATGCTGCTTTCCTAGCCTGTCTGCGGGCGAAGAAGGCTTTAACCGGAGGAGCCTGGATAGCTACAATTATGATAACGATAATTGCTTTGTATACAGGAGCCTGTTCTGTTGAAACACCCAGTGCATACAGGGTTGTTGTAATAGCCTGAATAGTATATGCACCAATGATTGAACCAGCAAGCCTGAACTTACCACCACCAAGGCTGTTACCACCAAGGGCAACTGCAAGGATGGCATCAAGCTCGAAGTTAAGTCCAATGTTGTTTGAATCAGCGGATGTGATTCGTGAGCTTGCGATTATACCTGCAATGCCTGCACATAATCCACAAATTACATAACAGATAAAAATAATTTTTTCTGATTTAACACCTGCGATACGAGATGCTTTTCTGTTGATACCAACACTCTGTACATAAAGACCAAGTGCTGTTTTCTTAAGTAAAATTGTTGCTATAAGGATGCATGCCGCAGCAATAATAATCGGTGTTGGAATAATTCCAATGTGTCCACCAAAGATACCGAATGAATCAACACGGACATACACGATTAAGTTATTACAGAATAATAATCCAATAGCTCTTGCAGCCGAATACAATATCAGGGTTGCAACCATCGGCTGTACATTCAGGAATGATACCAGTGCTCCATTAAATGCTCCACAGACACCAGCAAGAAGGATACCTGCCATTACACCTACAAAAAGTGGCACATTGTAGTGGCTTGTTGATGAAACACCAAATCCTGCAAGAAGCATACAACAGAAGGATGCTGCCAGTGACATTACAGAACCAACTGAAATATCTGTTCCAGCTGAGCAGGATACAACAAGTGTCATACCTATTGCAAGAATAGCAATCTCACTGCCACGATTTAATACATCAATTAATCTGCCATAT
>URLU01000168.1 GCA_900548765.1 uncultured Lachnobacterium sp. | reverse complement strand
AAAATTGCCATTCTTTTTAGTATTCAACCCTTTTCTCCTTTACGGTTTTTTAGACTTCATCTTCCACGAAGCCGATATATGGGAGATTTCTGAATCTCTGATCAAAATCAAGACCGAAACCTACTACAAACTTATCAGGAATAACAAATCCTGTATAATCCACCACTACATCCTTTGCCACACGTCTGTCCGGTTTGTCAAGAAGTGTACAAAGTGTCAGGGTCTTTGGATTTCTGCTCTCAAACAGCTTGAATAATCTGCTTAAGGTATTACCTGAGTCGATTATGTCCTCTACAACAATTACATTCTCACCCTCAATAGAGTGCTCCAAATCCTTTTTAATATTTACCACGCCTGATGACTCTGTTGCAGCACCATAGCTTGATACTGTCATAAAATCAATAGTCATAGGCAGTTCAATTCTCTTTGCCAGCTCTGTTGTAAAAAATATCGAGCCCTTTAAAATACATACCAGATAAACTGACTCACCCTTAAATCTCTTTGTGATTTCTGCTCCGATTTCTGCAATTCTCTTGTTAATCTGCTCCTCTGTCAGATAAACAGAAATGTTATAGTTCTTTGAAAAATCCATTACTTATTTCCTCCGTTGTAACTTATCTCAATAATTGTTTTAGACTTCTCCAAAACTTTATATTTCTCACTAATTCTGCCGCCTGTCACCCAGACAATTTCCTGACCTATAGCCAGAAGCCAGATACTGTCGCGCTTTGACAGTGGCACTTTTTCATTGATGAAATATTCCTTAAGCTTCTTAGTATGTCCTGCACTGTCAGTGACCAGATAGTCTCCTGCCCTGCGCTTTCTAACCGCTAAGCCATCTTTAATCTTATCATAATCAAACCATTTCGTATATGTTTTTTTAGGAATTTCGTTCATATTGCCAGCAAATTTGTGAACACTTATTTCAAGAAATTCACCGTCAGTCCCCAACGCAGCCTTTTTTCTGCTCCCTGTGGCCACACATTCCCTTATTAAGTCCGAAATGTCTGTTACGCTGTTCTCTGAATCCAATATTTCCTGTGCCTTATTGTTTTCTCCCCCTATTTGTGTTTTTTTGTCCATTGGGCCTGAGTCTGCACTGCATATTGTCTCCGGTCTATAATTTTCCTGTATATATCCACAGCCTGCCGCCTTACCCGGCTTTTTGCCGCCCATGGTCTTTACCAGAATAAGCCTGTCATACTCCCTGACCGCAGCCACTCCATATGGCAGATTAACTCCACGCCCAGACTGCCCCTCAATAAGCCTTAACATCTGCTCCACATGGACACCGCTTATATCCTTCCGCCTGCCTGCCACTAGGGCAAGCATCCTGTAAAGCACCTGATTCCTGATTGCAGGGTGCAGTTCCTTAAGCCCTGGAATATCAGCCTCTGCCCTGCTCTCTGCCTCATTTACCCGGCATACATCGCCAAAAGCCGCCTCTGCCTGCTTGTCCATATAATCCCAGACCATCGACAACTGATTTGCAGTATTATTAATATGCTGCACGCTCTGGGCATTAACCTCCTCAAGAAGGGGAAAAACCACTTGTCTCAGCTTATTTCTGCTGTAAGTGGTATCTGCATTTGTCCCATCCGTACAGAATGTCTGATTAACCTTTTCCAGATAATTCTCTATCTCCCTCCTGCTCACAGCCAGAAGGGGACGGATATATCTCACACCATCCTCCTGCAGGCGGACCGGCTGCATGCCGCACATTCCCTTAAGCCCACTGCCTCTTAACATCTGAAAAACAATAGTCTCCGCATTATCCTCCATATGGTGAGCCAGTGCAACGCTTCCATCACATTCACGTGCAGCGTGCTCAAATGCCTCATACCTGAGTATTCTTGCCCCTTCTTCTTCTCCTACGCCTTGGGCTTTGGCATATGCCGGCACATCCACAGATACCTGCTCCCAGTCAACACCAAGCCTGGCACAGAGCTCACGCACAAAGCCGGCATCCCTCCTGCTCTCCTCGCCTCTTATACCATGCTCCACATGGATTACCCTGATATCAAAATCAAGCTCCTTTTGCAATTCCCGCAAAACCAAAAGGAGGCAGACAGAATCTGCTCCTCCCGACACACCCACAATTATGGTTTCATGAGGTCGTATTATGTTATTTGTCCTGCAAAATTCGCTAATCTTTTGTATCATTATTTCTCCCAAACTCCAAGCACAACAATGGTCATATCATCCCTTGCCTGACCTCCGTTGTAGACTAAAACCCTGTCTAAAATGTCAGAGGCAAACGCCCCTGCATTCTCTGTATCAATGGTTTTTATGATTTCTGAAAATTTTTCGATTGGATTTTTTACCTGTAGATATTCTAGCACACCATCCGTTACCATTACAAGAAAATCCCCTGACACCAGATTAATGTCTGTGTTTTCTATCTGCTGGCTGACATCCACACCTGCCGGCAGCGACCCCCAGTTGATTACAGTGACATCCCCATCTCTCAGCAGAAATGACGCCGATGCCCCTATTTTCATCATGGATAAAACACCCGAATACAAATCAATCTCGCAATAGTCCAAAGTCGAGAATTTCTCCTCCTCCCCGGATAAAACCATGGCTGAATTTAACATTTTGACGGCAGTCTCCTTCTTAAAGCCTGCCTCTATAAATTTTTCCAGCAGCTCCACCACCATCTCGCTTTCCTGGGCTGCAATGGTGCCAGAGCCCATTCCGTCCGAGATGCAGAGATGATATCTGCCACAGTCTCTCTCAAACATCAGGTAGCTGTCCCCGCTCACAGGAGAACCCATCATCTTTTTTGTGGCTATTCCCGGCAGGACATAATACTTGTTTTCCTCGTACAGCGTAACCTCCGTCTCCTCCATGGATATAATTGCCCTTGCATCCCTGTAGAGCCTGAATTTTATATCCAGTGCCCGCTCCACTGCCGACAGATAGCGCTTCATGGGGATTCCGCCGCCCCATCTGCCTGCCACCTTGGCATTTACCACCAGATGTCCGTTGTCCGTCTTGTAGATGTGGATGTCTCTGGCTATTATGCCTTGTTCCTTTGCCTCAAAGGCAATCCTTGCAAGCTTCATCCTGTTACTCTTGTCCAAACACTCATCCTGGGTCATCCAGCTTTTCATAAGCTCAGCCATGGCACTTAGCTGCTCTGAAACTATGACCCGGTTCTCCTGGATTTTTCTCTGCCAGGCCAGATACGCACTGCCTGCTGCCTCAGTCTGGGCAGCGTAGACCATTCCCTCTGAAGCTGTGCAAAATACATTTGCAAGCCCATCCACCGCAACTACAAAAGCCTCTTCCCGCTGGGGCAGATTATTATAAGAGCAGGGTATCATTTTCCCCCTGCTCCTAATCACCTCTGAGGTATAGGCAAAAAGCTCCCTCAATATGTGTATTCCAACAACGATGCCAAAAACTATTAGAGACTCTGAGACAAAGGCAATTATGCTTTTGCCGTCTATACCAGTCACCAGACCTCCTGAAAAATCCATTGCCAGCGTTGCCGCCGCTGCTATTATTCCAGCATTTATCCCACTGCACTTTCTGTTAGCCCATTTGTAAAATTTCACCCCTAAATGTGTCAGAATGATAATAAATAGATATTTGACTATAAATTCCATGACACGCCTCCATTTTTATTTTGCCTTCTTTCAGGCAAGTGACTCGATTATAGGAATGGCAAAATGAAAGCTTTGACGAATTGTGTTGATAAAAAAGCAGAAAAAAAGAGAGCCCTATTTGCTCTCTTTAAAGATAATCTCATTATCATATGCAAGTCCAAGCTTGCTGTGTGCCATGTCTATTATGTATTGATCTGACTGCACATAATCTGCCAGACTCTCTATTTCCTCGGATCTCTCAGTCTCCTGCTCATAAGCCTCCCTAAGCTCTGCCTCCTGAGCTGCATATGCAGCCTCCTTCTGCTTGAGCTTAAATATCTGCACAGACATAACGATAAGGAATGCCAAAACAATAATCGCTATACTAACTGTTCCATTTTTTCTTTGTCGTCTTCGACGTGTACTCATAGAATTCCTCTCTATACCATACCTTAGCCTGGTCAGTGAAAGATTCTGTTAAATATTCCACTGCCTTTTCCAAACGTTTCTGGGACATCTGAATATGTCATTGCATCAATCTCACCTTCTATATCGGCTTCTCCCTTCTCAAGATTTAGCCTGTTTACATGAAGATCTTTTCCTTTAATATGAAGCATCCCTAATTCTGTCTCAAGTAATATCTCGGACAAATCAAAGGACAGCACATCCAGAATTCCAGTAAAGCTTCCATTTCTTCTATTGTTTAACATAAGTTTATGTGACTTTGATGTTATTTTCTCTTCCATATTTGCCCTCCTGATAATAATAGTATATTATCGGAAGACTGTACATATTCCAAATTTATGCAATATATTCGAATAAATCTTTAGCTTCATCCTTCTTTGTGGTATCAGCTATGTTAAGCACCTTAACCTTTACATTCTTCTGTCCAAACTGGATTTCGATTATATCTCCAACCTTTACGTTAACCGACGCCTTGGCCTGTCTGCCATTTACCATGACACGGCCTGCATCACAGGCTTCATTTGCAACTGTACGTCTCTTTATAAGACGTGATACCTTCAAAAACTTGTCTAATCTCATAATGCTATTCTCCTTACGTGATAAAATCACAGGTTCAAAAAAAGCTGCAACACCAAAAGGCGTTACAGCTTTATATCCGACTCTTCTAATTAGTTGATAGAATCTTTTAAAGCCTTTCCAGCTTTGAACTTAGGAGCCTTAGATGCTGGAATAGTCATCTCTGCACCTGTCTGTGGGTTACGGCCTGTTCTAGCTGCTCTCTCAGCAACTTCGAATGTTCCGAATCCTACTAACTGGATCTTCTCACCTTTCTTTAATTCCTCAGCAACAACATCAGTAAATGCCTTTAAAACAGCCTCAGTATCTTTTTTAGATAACTGTGTCTTCTCTGCCATAGCTGCAACTAACTCTGCTTTGTT
>URLU01000167.1 GCA_900548765.1 uncultured Lachnobacterium sp. | reverse complement strand
CATTCAAGGACAGAGCTTGTCAGATTTTATCTGGAATGTGCAGGACTTTTGAATTCCAGAGTTTACTTTAACTCACTTTCCTATCCGTTTTTTGTATCGCAGATGCTGCCGGATAATGGAAAAGAGGACATTTTGTTCTGGAATGAGCCGGTAGGAAGTGAGATTCCTGGGAATATGCAGATTATTCTGGGACAGCAGGCTGCCAGAACCGCAAAAATATATGTCCAGCGCAGGGCTTCCTATGACAGGCTGATTGAACTTGGGGCTTCGCCTGATATTGTAGAGCCTTTGGGATATGTATATAGCTTTATTCGTGAAAATAATCACAATCCAGAGGTTTTAATATGTACCAATTCAGACAGGGTTGCCCATATTAATGAAATCGCACAGCAGGTACCGGGCATGAAGTTTCATATTGCGGCCATTACAGAGATGTCTTCAAAGCTTATGGCGGCAGGGGCTAATGATAATGTATTCCTGTATCCAAATGTAAAGAAAAATGTGCTGGACAGTTTGTTTGACCGGTGTGACATATATCTCGACATCAATTACGAGGGAGAAATCGAGGATGCTGTCCATAGGGCTTTCCTCAATAATCAATTGATAATAGCCTTTGAGGAGACTATGCACAATGCCTATTACACAGCAGATACCAATACCTTTGGGGCTGATGAATATAAGGAGCTGGCAGAGGCATTGAACACAGCACTTAAGCTGCCGGAGCTTATTGACCAGGCACTTGAGATGCAGCACAATGCGGCGCTTTCGGCAGAAGCTCAGGCATATAATGCTTTTCAGCATTAATGAGTCGGGGCACTCATATCATAATATAAATAGTAGAAAGGGAAAGAAAATGAGCGAACAGGTTAAGGAAATGAAAACAAATGATGAGAAGAAGGGAAAGAGAAGGGCTTTGACAGTATCAGGATATGCCCTGCTTATAGTATTCCTCTTGATTGTTCTTCCTGTTGTTTTACCATCAATCTTTGGTTATCACACATATCTGATCGGAACAGATGCAACAGGAAATATTTCAGCAGGCAGTCTTGTCTATATAAAGGAGATTGATGAGACTTCTTATGTAGAGGGCAATATTGCGGCTCTTAAGAGTGATGAGGGAAAGGGCAGAGTGGATGTATACTATGTGGACTCAAATGACACAGATGCCGGCACTCTGGCTGTCCGTGATGGCGGCACAGCAGCCTATGATGAGGTTACAGGACATGTGGTGGCAAAAACTCCATTTATGGGATACTTAAGCCAGCTTTGCTTCTCGGCAGCAGGAATTATTGTGACTGTCATAATTTTTGCAGCAGGACTTGGACTCACAATATACGCAAACAAAATAAGCAGAAAATATAATGAAGAGAAGAATAGGCAGTAATGATGGGAGAGGCTTCGGTCTCTCTTATTCTTTTCTGCATTTTTTGTTTTGCAGGCAGGCAAAAAGTGCTACAATAAATAGATAATAAATTCTGACAATATTATGGGAGGAGAGAAATATGAGACCCAGCAAAAAGGGAAAATTCATATTACTTCCAATACTCCTGTGTATGAGTCTGGTTTTCTGCTCCTGCGGGGCGGAAAATAAGCAGTCAGGTGGGAATTCAGCCACAAAGCAGTCAGAGAGCAGTCAGGACACAAAGGGCAGCAGAGACAACACTCCTGTAGTTTTAACCGGACAGGCAGATGGAACTGTAACCTATGGCAGCGAAAGTGTGACCATAGATGCATCCCATATATCAGAGGGATATATCATGGTTTCCTATACAGGCACAAATGAGAAGGTCAAACTGCAGATTACAGGTCCGGATGAAGTGGTATATACCTATGATCTGCATGGCGATTATGAGACCTTTCCCCTGACCGCAGGAAGCGGCTCATATACAGTTGGTGTATTTGAGAATATTGAAGGGACAAGTTATTCCACACTTTTTACACAGACAATTGATGTAAAAATAGATGACGAATTTGGCCCTTATTTGTATGCAAACCAGTATGTGAATTTTAATGGGGATTCTAAGGTGGTAGAAAAAGCCGAGGAGCTTTCAAAGCCCTGCAATGACGATTTAGAGGTGATTGAGCAGGTGTATAATTATATGATTAGCAATTTTACGTACGATTATGATAAGGCGGAATCGGTGCAGAGCGGCTATCTGCCGGATGTAGATGAAGTTTTTGAGGCACAGACTGGTATATGCTTTGACTATGCGGCTGTCATGGCTGCAATGCTTAGAAGTCAGCGGATACCGACGCGGCTGGAGGTTGGCTATGCCGGGGATGTCTACCATGCCTGGATAAGTACATATATAGAGGAGCAGGGCTGGGTAAATGGCATTATCCAGTTTGACGGCAAAAACTGGGAGCTGATGGATCCTACATTTGCATCCACAAGCTCTAAGCCTGAGGATTTTATAACCAATACAGACGAGTATATAACCAAATTTGTGTATTAACAGGAGGTTTCCTTTTATGAAAAAAAAGAATAAACAGATGTTGGGAAATATGGAACTTTCAGCATTCTGCGACCAGCTTTCCATGATTGTATCTGCTGGACTGTCACTTTATGAGGGAATTAGTATTTTACAGGAGGATGCTTCGGATGAGGAGACCGGGAAAATTCTGGCGGGTATCAGTGATTCTCTGAGTCAGGGGCAGTCATTTCATCAGGCACTTAAAGCCTCAGGGGCATTTCCCAAATATGTATTAGACATGACAGAGATTGGAGAAAACTCAGGCAAGCTTGAGGATGTGTTTAAGTCCCTGTCCCAGTATTATAAGAGGGAGGAGAGCATTCAGGGCAGCATAAGGAATGCTGTCACCTATCCGATTACAATGATTATAATGATGCTTGCTGTTATAGTGGTATTGATAGTAAAGGTGCTCCCTGTATTTCATCAGATATATGCTTCCCTGGGAAGCGATTTGACTGGCTTTGCAGGAAAACTTATGTCCATATCAAATTCGCTTAACCGGTATATGTTTGTTTTTATCATTGTACTTGCAGTGCTTGCTCTTGCAATAGTGATTGTATATCACTCTGCCTATGGAGTCCGTATCGGGAAAAAGAGTAAATATGCAATGGGCGTTGCAGCCAGCAGATTTGCTAACTGTATGGCACTTGCCCTAAGCAGCGGTCTGGATAGTGACCAGGGCATGGAATTTGCAGGACAGCTTGTAGATAATCCCTATATGGCAGCCCGTATCGAAAAATGCCGGGAACTCACAGCTTCCGGTAAAAGCTTTGCTGAGGCTGTACTTGAAGCAGATATTTTTGATAAGATATATGTATCTATGCTGACAATCAGTTTTAGGACAGGTCTTTTGGATGAGACCATGCAGAAAATTTCAGAAAAATATGAGGAGGCTGTCGATAAGCAGATATCCAGATTCATATCTGTTCTGGAGCCGACACTGGTTATTATTTTATCTGTATTTGTGGGACTTATATTGATTTCCTTCCTTCTGCCTCTTATTGGCATTATGTCAAGTATTGGATAGGCAGGACTGAGAAGAGGGAGGTTTTGTATGAAAAGCAGATTGAGGATGTTAATTTCGATTGCTGTTTTTGTCATTGTGATAGGATTTTTCTGCTTCTTTGCTGATAGAATACGCTATTCCAATGAGGCAGAGCAGAAAGCCATTCTACAGAATGCGCTGACCAGAATGATTACAGAATGTTATGCCATGGAGGGGAGCTACCCGCCAGATGTGGATTATCTGGTTGAACACTATGGATTGACATATGATGAAGATGAGTATTGGATTGATTATCAATACATTGGTTCTAATCTAAGACCCGATGTCACGATTATAAAAAGGAACTGATTCTTATGATTGAGTTAAAAAAGACACCAGAACACACTGTGGATCGTGTTTTTGTACTTGCCCTACTGGCATTGTTTGTGGCTGTAGCTTTTATACTGGTTTTTACAGGGGCAAGGCAGTACAGGTCTGTAGCAGATGGGATGACTGAAAATTTTAATGAGCGCACCATAGCCTCATACCTGAGGGAAAAGATGAATCAGAATGATATGGAAGGCGCAGTATCACTTACGACAATAGGAGACTGTCAGGCTCTGGCTCTTGAGGAAGAGGCAAATGAGGCTGTTTTTACCACTTATATATATTGTTATGGTGGAAGCCTGTATGAGATAACAGTTTCTGATGGGACGGATGTCCTGCCGGGAGACGGACAGGAGATTATGGAGCTGCAGGGGCTTGATATAAAAATGATTAATCCACGGTTGTATGAGTTCAGTGTTACTGATGCACTGGACAGAAATTATAGCATTTATGCTGCCCTGAATACAAAACAGTAGTCTTATTTGAAGGAGCTTATATGAACCAACAAAAGCATGATAAATCAAGTCTTTTTTTGATGGAAATCATCATTAATATATTGTTTTTTGCAATCCTTGCAAGCTTCTGTGTGCAGATATTTTTTAAGGCATATGAGATGTCAAAGGATACCTCCAGACTGCATCAGGCGGTTACAGCCTGCACTTCCATAGTGGAAATATGCCAGAGTGAAAACTGGCAGGGAGCAGATATAAAGAAGATATACACACAGTATGAAGAGCAGGAGAATGTGATACTTATATATTTTGACAAGGACTTCAATGCCTGCAAAAAGCCTGATGCCATGTATTGTGCATCAGTAAGCTGGGATGAGGATAATCCTGAAAAGGTCAACGTAGCAATGAAAGAGCAGGGACAGAATGAGACCATATATGAGCTGTCAGCTTCCTGCTATCAACCGGGTGTTTTAAATTTATCGGGAGAAGATTAGTATGAGTGAAGAAAAAAGGAGAAGAAAGGGGAGTGTCCGTATAGGATATACCTCAATCCTTCTTATATTTACGATGCTGTGTCTGGTCACTTTTGCCACCCTGTCGCTGGTTACAGTCAATTCTGACTACAGGCTGAGTAAAAAGGTGGCAGACAAGACGAGTGCATATTATAAGGCGGATACAAATGTAAGAGACTACCTGTATCAGGTGGATCAGTACCTGACAGACTGGTATATGAGCTGTCAGGGTAAGGACAGCTTCTGCCAG
>URLU01000166.1 GCA_900548765.1 uncultured Lachnobacterium sp. | reverse complement strand
AAAAGCTTAAAGCTTGGCGTGGCAGGTGCTGCCTGGGCGACACTTATTGCGCAGGCCTTATCGGCAGTGCTGTCATTTATAGTGTTAAAGAAAAAACTGGATGGGATTGAATCAGGGGAGTACGCAAAGTTTGACCTGCAGATGCTTAAAAATATGTCAAGGGTAGCATTTCCTACCATTTTACAGCAGTCTATTGTGTCAATCGGCATGCTCCTCATACAGGGAGCTGTAAACCAGTTCGGTTCAGTATTTCTGGCTGGATATACAGCGGCAATAAGAGTGGATGGGCTTGCAATTATACCTATAGTAAACCTTGGAAATGCAGTGTCTACCTTTGTAGCCCAGAATGCGGGAGCTGGCAAAATCGACAGAATACCCAAGGGCTACCATGTGGGTCTTACCGCAGGAATCGGATTTGGTTTATTTGTAGGAATTATGATGCAGTTGTTTGGAAACGAAATGATTGGTCTCTTCATGGATGCGAATGATGCGGCAGCTTCAATAGAAATAGGAGCAAAATATATTGAAATTGTGTCGATTTTTTACTTCATTTTTGCTATGATGAATATGTCGTCAGCAGTCTTAAGAGGAACTGGCGATATGCTGGTGTTTACTTTAGCAGCATTTGCAAACCTTGTAGTAAGGGTTTCGCTGACTTATGCATTTGCGGCAGCAACTGCTGGAATGGTGATTATGTGGGCGAACCCGGTAGGCTGGGCAACATCATTTACCATATCTTTTATCAGATATAAGATGGGGAAATGGAAAAATATACAACTGATATAGTTAAAGGAAAAGATTAGGAGGATTTAAAGATGCTTGAGACAGGAATAAAGGGACATAAGGAAATTGTCGTGACAGATGAGATGACAGCCAAGAAGATGGGAAGCGGTACACTTGACGTATATGCTACACCATGTATGATTGCGCTTATGGAGAATACAGCTTTTGAGAGCGTATCAGCAGAGCTTGAGGCGGGCAGTGGAACAGTAGGAACTGCATTAAATGTAAAGCATGTCGCTTCAACACCAGTTGGAATGAAGGTTACTTGTGACAGTGAGCTTGTCAAGGTTGATGGCAGGGCTTTGACCTTTAACATCAAGGTTTATGATGAAGCCGGACTCATCGGAGAGGGAGAGCACGAGAGATTTATTATTTTTGAGGATAAATTTCAGGCAAAGACAGATGCTAAATTAAACAAGTAGTGGAGGCATCTGGTGAAAAAAATAAGATTAGTTGATGTCTTTATCTTTATACAGAAATTTATGAAGAGCGCGATTGCTGCATATTCGGGACAGACAGCCTTTTTCCTGATGCTGTCCTTTTTCCCATTTCTTATGTTCTTTTTCTCATTTTTGCGGTTGACACCTATAAATGAGGCAGATGTGATTATGTGGGCGATGGGAATTATCCCTGAGGCCTTTATGCAGAATATTCAGGAAATTATTGCAGAGATTTATAACTCTGGCAGCCAGCGCATGTCATTAAGTATTATCATGGCATTGGTATTGAGTTCTAAGGCGTTTATATCTATACAGCAGGGACTTAACGCCTTGTATGAGACTAAGGAGAGCAGAAACTTTATTATGGTGCGGGTCTTTGCGGTGCTGTATAGTTTTGTTTTTGCAATCCTGCTTTTGATTGTGCTTGGATTTCTGGTGTTTGGTAACAGGCTCAGTGACGAAATATTTAAAAATGTCAGTATCATTGAATATCTGGTACAGATAAGGATGATTGTGCTGATTCCAATTATGTTTTTCTTTTTTATGGTGCTTTATTATTTTGTGCCAAATAAGAAGCAGAAGGCAAAAAACCAGATTCCAGGAGCTACTTTTGCATCTATGGGATGGCTTGTTTTCTCTTTCTTTTTCTCATTGTATGTGGATAAAATCAATAAGCTGGAATCATTTTACGGAGCCATGACTACTATGGCACTTATGATGCTGTGGCTGTATGGCTGTATGTATGTGCTTTTTATCGGTGGACTTATAAATAAGGTCTTAGAGGAGCAGGAATAGGAGCTTTATTAAAATGATATATTTTAATTGCGATTATAATGAAGGTGCCCATAATAATATCATACAGGCACTTGTGAAGACAAATATGGAGCAGACTGTGGGCTATGGATGTGATGAGCATTGCAGACATGCCGCAGATATGATTAGGAAATTTGCAAAGTGTCCAGACGCAGATGTGCATTTTCTGGTAGGCGGCACCCAGACCAACGAGACTGTCATAACAGCAGCCCTGAGGAGCCATCAGGGAGTGCTTGCAGCTGATACAGGACATATCAATGTGCATGAAACAGGAGCCATAGAAGCCTGCGGACACAAGGTACTTGCCCTGCCATCAGTGGATGGAAAAATCACAGCAAAGCAGATAGATGACTATTACAAGGCTCATATTTCAGACGCAAGCTTTGAACACATGGTGCAGCCGAAGATGGTCTATATATCGCTGCCTACAGAGCTTGGCACAATGTATACACTTAAGGAATTAAAGGATATATATGAGGTCTGTAAGGCTGATAAGCTGTATCTGTTTGTGGATGGTGCCAGACTGGGCTATGGTTTAAGTGCCATGAGTAATGACATAAGCCTGTCTGACCTTGCCCGGAATTGCGATGTATTTTACATGGGAGGAACCAAGCAGGGGCTTTTGTTTGGTGAGGCAGTTGTAATCACAAATGATGCACTAAAAGAGGATTTCAGATACATAATAAAACAAAAGGGTGGTATGCTGGCAAAGGGAAGGCTCCTTGGCGTTATGTATGAGGCAGCACTCTGTGATGAAAAGGGCATAGAGACAGACTCTTTTGATGATACATTATATATGAAGCTTGCAAATCATGCAGACCAGATGGCGGATAGAATCAGAGCCTGTCTGGATGGACTTGGCATAAGCTATCTGGTAAAAAACGATACTAATCAGATTTTTCCAATCTTTAAGGATACTGTGCTTAAGGAGCTGGGAAAGGATTTTGCCTTATCATATCAGGAACGGGTTGACGAGGAGCAAAGTGCTGTGAGAATCTGTACTTCCTGGGCAACTAAAGAGGATGCTGTGGAGAAGCTTTGTCAGGCGATTGCGAGACTTTGTTAATTTTTTGGCGCACAGATGATGTAAGAGTGGTACAATAAGCACACTGGAATAAATGAGTACATAAATGCATGCTTAGTGGCATAATCTAAAATGATAGCATTGCCGAAATAAGGTTGAATTTGGAGATGGGTATGGAAGTAGATAAGAAGAATAAAATTGATGAAATAGTGGCGGACTTACTTGCAGACTACAAGGATGATAAGATTATTAATCAGGAGGCGTTTTTCTCACAGCCGGACAAGGACGAGGTGGTGGAGATATTAAATAAACTGATTAAGCTTATTTTTCCAGGCTTTTACAAAGATAAATCCTATAGATTTTATAATTTAAGCAGCAGAACCACGGTCCAGATTGAGGATGTGATGTTCAATCTCAACAAGCAGATTGCGCTGGCTCTTCCACAGTGCCCGGACAACAGGGGCAAATGTCAGGAGAAGCTTGATAATGAGGCACAGGAAATCTGCTTTGAGTTTTTCAGAAGAATTCCCAAAATCAGAGAGTATGTGGAGACAGATGTGCAGGCTTTCTATGATGGAGACCCGGCGGCCTACAATTATAATGAGATTATTCTTTGCTATCCGGGACTTATGGCAATCACCACCAACAGGATTGCCCATGAGCTTCATCTTTTAAAGGTGCCTATCATTCCAAGAATGATGACAGAGCATGCCCACAGCATAACTGGTATAGATATTCATCCGGGAGCAACCATAGGCAAAAATTTCTTTATAGACCATGGTACAGGAATTGTAGTGGGAGAAACCACTATAATAGGTGACAATGTAAAGGTATATCAGGGTGTTACAATCGGTGCCTTGTCTACAAGAGGTGGACAGAGCTTAAAGGGCGTCAAGCGCCATCCGACAATCGAGGATGATGTAATAATCTATGCAGGAGCCTCTATCTTAGGTGGAGATACTGTGATTGGCAGGGGAGCCGTAATAGGAAGTAATGCTTTTATCACTTCATCTGTTGACGCAGGGGCGAGAGTGAGCATGAAACAGCAGGAGCACGTGATTGTGCACAAAAAGTAGCATATAATTTCAGATATGTTTTTCCCACAGTAATTCTTGCTGTGGGATTTGTTTTTGAATAATTGATTAAAAAGATAATTAGTATATACAAAAAATTTTAAAAAAAGTGTTGACATTAACAAGAGAGTAAGGTATATTTAACTAGGGTTAGATATTACTAACTAACGTTTATACATTTTATCTCTGCAAAGATATATCTTTGCTCCTAGTGTAAATTGAGCCACAGACTTCCCATCTGTGGCTCGCTCTCTTTTGTGGGCTAAAGCCTTGATTTTACTGGGCTTTAGCCATTTTTAATTTTGCACAAAATAACGACAGCTTTTGGGGAATATTGTGCTATGTATAACGTATGTATAACAAAATTTTTTGCTATTTGCTCATGGTGCTTCGGTGCTGGGAACTTTTTATTTATAAAAATCTTTGACATAACGCATTGCACGACATATACAACCTGTATTTCGATGTGTAGAGAGCTGATGATGTTGTCGTTGTGTTTCCTGCCAAAGCTGACGAAAAGCATTTTTTCGCCGGAGCAGAAAGTAAAACTTATCACCCCACGAATCACTACCGATGGCTATAAAATCGGGGAACGTGGATTTGTCAATTACATCTTACTTGCAGACGATATTGTTTTGAAGAATAAAAAAGGTCATGCTGGAATTTCTCAGAATATTTCACAAGGACAACCTAAAAATAAATGTAACTCCCATATAATTGGTTGCAATGGTATTGAGGAAATAAAACCTTAAATGTATAATGGGAAAGTAGCATTGCAGGAATGAGGTAGACTAATGAATAAAATATTGATTATTGAAGATGATTTAGAAATAAATGCGTTATTAGCTGATTTTCTAAAAGAAAAAGGATATGTTGTGCATTGCCAATATGATGGACTTCATGTTCTGGATTTTTTGAATAAAGAAAAA
>URLU01000165.1 GCA_900548765.1 uncultured Lachnobacterium sp. | reverse complement strand
ATCCATTTCTTCTTCATACTTATTCTTCCTTTCGTATGTATACAATATGGTATTATATTACCATGTATTTATCAAAAAAGGTAGTCATACTTGTAAGATTTAATCATCTCTGGTATTGATTTTTAAATCTATTCACTGATATGTTACCATTTCTTCTACTCTTAATATATGCAGGTTCCTTACTCCTGCACAATCTGTCTGGCAACATAAACTCCACTTGCAGACGCATGGGAAAGTGAATGTGTGATACCACTTCCGTCACCAATTACGTACAAATCCTTGTGGCGGGTCATAAGGTTGTTATCCACCTCAACCTCCATGTTGTAGAACTTAACCTCCACACCATAGAGCAGGGTGTCATCATTTGCTGTACCCGGTGCTACCTTATCAAGTGCATAAATCATCTCGATAATGCCATCTAAAATGCGCTTAGGGAGAACAAGGCTTAAGTCTCCTGCTGTAGCGTTTAATGTAGGCACTGTAAAGGATTCCTTGATACGCTTCTCTGTGCTTCTCTGTCCACGCACCAAATCTCCAAATCGCTGTACAATAACGCCTCCACCAAGCATGTTGCTGAGCCTTGCTATGCTCTCTCCATATCCGTTTGAGTCCTTGAATGGCTCTGAAAAATGCTTTGCCACCAAAAGCGCAAAGTTGGTATTATTAGTCTGCTTTGCAGGATCCTCGTAGCTGTGTCCATTAACTGTGATAATGCCATTGGTATTCTCATTTACCACTGCGCCCTTTGGATTCATACAGAAGGTACGAACCAAATCTTCGTATTTTTCCGTACGATATACAATCTTGCTCTCGTAGAGTTCGTCTGTCAGATGTGAGAAAATCTCAGCAGGAAGCTCCACACGGACACCGATATCCACACGGTTTGAATTAGTGCTGATATCAAGGTCACTGCAGACCTTTTCCATCCATTTACTTCCGCTTCGTCCTGCGGAAATAACGCACTTGCTTCCCTCGTATGCATCATCACCACTGTAGATTTTGTAGCCCTTGTCAGTTTTCTCAACTGTATCAATCACGCAGTCAAAGTAAAAATCAACCGCGTCCTTGAGGTGGTCATAGAGCTGCTCCAGCACCACATAATTAATATCTGTTCCAAGGTGGCGGACTGACGCGTCCAGCAAATGCAAGCCATTCTGCATACAGGTCTTTTTGATTGAAGTGCCTGCTGTAGAATAAAGCTTTGTGCCCTCTCCACCAAAAGCGAGGTTAATCCTGTCCACATACTCCATCAAATCAATCGCTTCTTTTTTGCCTATATACTGATACAGAGTTCCACCAAAATCGTTAGTAATATTGTATTTTCCATCAGAAAATGCACCTGCTCCACCAAAACCGCTCATGATTGAACAGCTCTTGCAGTGTATACATGATTTGATTTTGTCTCCATCTATTGGGCATTTACGCTTCTTAAGCTCGTGTCCCATCTCAAATACTGCGACCTTAAGCTTTGGATTCTTTTCCATTAATTCATAAGCAGTAAAAATTCCTCCCGGTCCTGCTCCAATAATTAAAACGTCATACATTTTATCAACCTCCATAAAATCTCTATAATAATATTTTGTCAGAATAAATCCAGCATATTGTCCAGATATATCTCCTCTCTCACATTAATCTGATATTCTGGCTTTGTCATATAATACAGGATAAACTCAAGGGCCAGCGCACTTCCCAGTCCCCGTCCCTCTATTTTAAAGTTTGAAAACCCCATTGGCAAGTATGTATTTAGTATATCATCTATACCGATAAAGCCTGGATTCCGCATCGCTTTTGAAAACCTGTAGCCAGACTCAGAATCTGGTGCCTTGCAGTGATGTTCCGGGCATGGCAGCCCTAAATTCTTACGGCTTACATTCTCATAGCAGCCTTTTCTGTCCGTGCAGCCAAAAAAACAGCACTCGTTGCACAAAAACTCCACTTTGTCCTTTTGCTCCTGTGTCAGCCCGCCAAGTTTCTCAAAAGCTTTGTTTAACCTGAAATCCGGCACCACATAACTAAACTCTGGCTTGTTTAACTCATTTGTAAAATCATTAAAAGCTGTGAGCACCTTTGTAGTGGAGGAAACCAGATAGAAGTTCGGGTATTTTTCCCTCACATATCCTGCCAGCAGATCAGAGTGGATAATCACTCCATTTTGACCTTTTCCGGTAGTGGTCCTGAAAGTGTTCTGAAATATACGGCACAGTTCATTGCATTTTCTATCTGACAAATGTTCCTTTCTAAGCAGGGAATTGCTAAAGGTCAGTCTTGCGGAAATACCATATTCCTGCATGAGTTCCATCACATCTGCCGGATCAGCTTCCCCGAATCCAGCCCTGCCACCGCCCCAGAGGCAGTCGGCGGGAGCTCCGTAGATTGATCCTATATCGCACCAATCGTAAAAGTAGTCTCTGTGGGTGCGGTATAATGGAAGGAAAATGCTATAAAATTCGTAAAATTCAAACAAGCCCGGTAAGTGGTAATGCGCTTTTTCATAAAATGTTACTCTTTCCATATTTTTTCCTTTACAAGTCTTACCATAATACTAGATTTAAAAAAACTCTCTTCATAGCCTGAAATAATCCCCCATATGGAGGATTTTGCCCCTTTAATTATTTTTCCGGATTTTTTCTTCCTTTTAACACAATCTCTGCCACTATGAGAAGTATAGGAAATACAATTCCTGCAAGTATGCCAAGCTTTAAATTATTTGACATCTGTCCTGTGACAAAGCCCACAAGCGTAGGACCACCAGAACAGCCCACATCTCCTGCCAATGCAAGGAGGGCAAACATGGCAGTTCCACCATTTTTCAAGGTTGCAGATGCCTTGCTGAAGGTGCCTGGCCACATAATTCCAACCGACAGACCACAGACAGCACAGCCCACAAGCGAAATAAGTGGTGATGAAGACAGGGATATGCACAGATAAGCAATGACACATAACAGGCTGCTGCCCATCATGAATTTATCCAAATCTATCTTTTCCCCAAACTTGCCATAGAAGGCTCTCGCACTTCCCATAAGTATGGCAAACGCCATAGGTCCTGCCAGGTCTCCTATAGTCTTTGTCACTCCCAGTCCCTGCTCTGCAAAGGTGGAAGCCCACTGGCTCACAGCCTGTTCGCTGGCTCCTGCGCAGACCATCATAAGCATAAGAATCCAAAACATTTGATTCCTGCACAAATCACGTAGGGACATCCCTGTCTCCCCATCTTCGATTAGTGATGCAATAGGAGCCTTGCAAAATACAATGCCGTTTACAATCGGTATGACAGCCCAGATTAGGGCAAGGATTTTCCAGTTTTCTATTCCACAAAGCTTAAAGAACAGGGTTGATAAAAGTACAACTCCCACATGTCCCCAGCAGTAAAATGAATGCAAAAGACTCATTGCCTTTTCCTTATTTTCTGTGGGGCAGCTCTCCATGATAGGGCTGATAAGAACCTCTATCAATCCGCCGCCGATGGCATAGATTACTACTGCAATGAGAAGTCCTGCAAAGGCATTTGGCAGCAAATCTGGTAAAACAACAAGTCCGATTAGTCCTCCTGCTGCAAATACATGTGCCATAACAATTGATACCCTGTAGCCTATCCTGTCCACGAATTTGGTGGACAGCAGGTCTACTATAAGCTGGATTCCAAAGTTAAAGGTTATAAGCATTGTAATCTGGCTTAGAGGTATGTTGTAGCTGCTCTCAAAGGTGAGAAAAAGCAGGGGTACAAAATTATTTACTATTGCCTGCACGATATAGCCTGCGAAACAGGCGTACATTGTCTTTTGATATTTGTCTTTCATCCTTCTAAACTGTCTCCATCTTTACAGGTTTTGTTGAGTCCATATCCTCAACTATAGCAAGTGCGAGCTGCTTAATCCAGTCCTCTCTGCCTTGACCGCACATGTCTGGCTTTATATCGAGAGAAAGCTCAAAGCAGTCTGGCTTATTTTCTATGTAGTAATGTCCGCATAATGCGCCCTCACAGCTGACTGCGTAGCACTCCTGCCCCGATTTATTTTCTTTTTCCACTGTATACTCACTGTAGCAGAGCTTAAATGTCTCACAGAGAATCCTGCTTTTCTCGTTAAACTCTCCACCATATTCTTCTACCTGCTCTTTGAAAAATTTATCATGCACACGGCGCCAATAGGCAAGGCTCTTGTCTCCTTCGCCCTCTCCTATTGCCTGCTTCTCATCCACCTCATCAAATGGAATCACCTCAAGCTTAGTAGTCTGAATCACGCAGACTGCCTCATCCTTAGAATTCAGGATAATACTGTAATCCCCTTCCTGAGGCATTGGCTCTTCATCCTCCAATGCGTACAAATCATAGAGGGAGGCTGTTGCGTACTTTATTCCAAGCACAACCAGTGCTGCCAGATTGTCCGGGGTATCACCAAACTGCCATGCCTCGTAATTGGTGTTTGGGTCTATATTGTTTTCGGAGCAGAATTTGCTCCACATTTCTTCGGGTTTCATAGCCTTTTAGTTCATCTCCATATTTTTCAACTGTTTTATCTGGTCTCTCTTGCTGTAAATTACTGCTGTTACCTGAACCTTATTATATTCTTCATCTATCCAGTAATATACCAGAAAATTCTTCACGACAATCTTGCGTACGCCTTCGCTTCTCCATGGCTCTTCTTCTATCAGCGGATATTTCTTGGGTAAGACAAACAATTTCAGTATTGATGCTTTCAAATCATCCAATAAATTATCCGCCGCTTCCGGAGCCATAAGATCATATGAAATATAATGTGCAATTTCCCTCATCTGCTCCAACGCCTGTCTTGTTACTTTTATTTCATATTTATTTCCCATGCACTAAATCTCCGCTTTCAACTGTCTGAAAGCCTCATCAATGGAAACAGAATCATCGCTCTTAGCCTGTGCCAGACCATTCTGCATCATCGCATCAAACTCTACTTTTGTTAATGTATCTCTTGTAATAAGCTTATCAGGAATATCAAGTGAAAAAGGTACTCCATCCCTCATAATGACCTGCCTATATGTCATATCAATAAATACAGATACCGGAATACCGAGTCTCTCCAGAATCGCCTCGGCCTGTTCTT
>URLU01000164.1 GCA_900548765.1 uncultured Lachnobacterium sp. | reverse complement strand
GGCGAAGGAGAGGGTAAGGACAGCCCTGCACAATCATGGCATACTGCTGCCGGCAAAGAGGATAACGATTAATCTGTGTCCTGCAAATATCAGAAAAAGCGGTACTGGCTTTGATGTGCCAATCGCGGTAGCCCTGCTTGTGTCCATAGGGCTGATAGATGAGAGCAAATGTAAGGATGTGGTCTTTGTCGGGGAGTTAAGCTTAAATGGTAAAATACTTGGAACGAATGGAGTGCTTCCGATTGTGTCAGATGAGTACTCCAGAGGAATTAAGAAGTTTGTAGTTCCGAAGGAGAATGAGAACGAGGCAAGGCTGGTGCCGGGAGCAGAGATTTTTGCATTTGAAAACTTATCACAACTCATAGCCTTTTTAAACGGAGAGGAGAAATACCAGAGTAAGCCCTGCGAGACTGTAGCTCCTGGCAAGGCCTACAGCGTGGATTTTGTGGATGTGAATGGACAGGCTTTTGTGAAAAGAGCCTGTGAGGTGGCTGCGGCGGGCATGCACAATATGCTTCTGGTAGGACCACCGGGAGCCGGCAAGACTATGATAGCAGAGAGACTACCCACAATCCTGCCTGCCCTCTCGGAGGAGGAGAAGCTTGAACTGTCAAAAATATACAGTGTATGTGGGCTCTTAAATAACAATTCTGCCCTGCTGTCTGACAGACCCTTCAGGGATCCCCATCATACAGTCACAAAGGCTGGAATCATAGGCGGAGGCATAGATTTAAAGCCTGGAGAAATCTCTCTGGCGCATAATGGGGTACTGTTTTTAGATGAGCTTACAGAGTTTAACAAGCAGACAATAGAGGTCTTGAGACAGCCCCTGGAGGACCACAGGATTAATCTTGTGAGAGGCAGCACCAGTGTGGTATATCCGGCTAATTTTCTGCTTTTTGCCGCCATGAACCCCTGCAATTGTGGTTATTATCCAGACATGCAGAAATGCAGGTGCACAGCTCCTTCCCTGAGACGCTATCTGGATAAGCTGTCACAGCCTCTGATAGACAGAATTGACCTCTGTGTGGAAGCCTCGGCACTCAGTTACAGAGAGATTGTTATGAAGGATAAGAACGAGAGCTCAGAAGAAATCAGAAGCAGGGTGGCAATGTGTCACGAAATCCAGCAGAACAGATATGTGGATGAAAGCTTCAGGTTTAACAGCAGGCTCCCGGCATCCCTCATGGAAAAGTATTGCAGGCTTGGCGACAAGGAAAATAAGTATATGGGGAGCATTTTTGATAAAATGGGCATGACAGGACGAACCTATCACAAAATAATCCGTGTGGCACGGACCATAGCAGATTTGGAGGAGAGTGAGGATATAAAGCTCTGCCACCTGTCGGAGGCTGTCTGCTACAGGAGTCTGGATAATAAATACTGGGGAGGAAGCATTCTATGAAATATCAGTACTGGCTGTCTAATATCAAGGGACTGTGGAGTGGAAAAAAATTATTATTTATAAAAAATAATATTTCTGCCCAGGAGCTATATTATATAGAAGAAAAAACTTTAAGAAAGATTAGTGGGTTAACAGAAGCAGATATAACGGCAATAATTAATTCCAGAAATGAGTGGGATGCAGACGAGAAATGGAATCAGTTTGTCATGAGCGGCTATGGCTTTGTGAGTATTGAGGACAAAGCATTCCCAAAGAGGCTGAGAGAGATTGCAGACCCTCCTTATTCCCTCTGCTATAAGGGAAAACTGCCTGATGATAAGAGAAAATCAGTTGCAATTGTTGGAGCCAGAGGCAGGAGCGCATATGGAGAAAGTATCGCAAAGAAAATCGGCAGAAGGCTGGCTGAAAATGGGGTTAATGTCATAAGCGGCATGGCTCGTGGCATAGACAGGGATGGGCATATGGGAGCTATTGATGGAAAAGGGCAGACCTATGCGGTACTGGGCTGTGGAGCAGACCAGTGCTATCCCAGGGAAAACAGATTTTTGTACGAAAAAATACCAGAAGCAGGCGGCATAATATCTGAATATTCCATGGGCACAGCACCGCTGCCGGCTTACTTTCCGCAGAGAAACAGGATAATATCAGGGCTTAGTGATGCGACAGTTGTGGTGGAAGCGAGATTGAAAAGTGGTTCGCTTATCACAGCAGATTATGCGCTGGAGCAGGGCAAGGATGTATATGTGGTTCCGGGGCGGGTGTCAGACCCTTTAAGTCAGGGCTGTAATGCCCTGATTAAGCAGGGAGCGGTGATACTGAATGACCTGGATGAGTTTATAAAAGAACTGGGGATTTCGGATGACAATGAGTATGTTCAAATGGACTTTCGAAAAAATTTACTTGAAAAACCAGAAGCGTTGGTGTATAGTTTACTCGATTTTTGTCCGATAGGTATCGGGACACTTATGGAGAAGTTACCATATCAATTAAGCGAGCTTCTGACGATTTTGGAAAGCCTTGAGAGCAAAGGACTGGTTAGGGAAAATGTACCGAATTATTTCGTCAGACTACTGTAGCTCACGTAAATAAGGAGTTTTTTGATGGCAAAGTATCTGGTTATTGTGGAGTCGCCTGCAAAGGTTAAGACAATTAAAAAGTTTTTGGGGAAGAATTATGAGGTAATGGCATCAAATGGTCACGTCAGGGATTTGCCTAAGAGTCAGCTGGGCATAGATGTTGATGGTGATTTTGAGCCTAAATATATTACTATCCGTGGTAAGGGGGATATACTGGCAAAGCTCAGGAAAGAGGCCAAAAAGGCTGATAAGATATATCTCGCAACTGACCCTGACCGTGAAGGAGAAGCAATTTCATGGCATCTGGTAAATGCCTTAAAGCTTGAGGGCAAAAATGTAAGCCGTATAAGTTTTAACGAGATTACCAAGAATGCGGTAAAGGAATCCCTCAAAAATCCTAGAGAAATAGACATGGATCTGGTTGATGCCCAGCAGGCGAGAAGAGCACTGGACAGAATCGTGGGTTATAGAATAAGTCCCCTGCTCTGGGCTAAGGTAAAGCGTGGGCTTAGTGCCGGAAGAGTACAGTCTGTTGCACTTAGAATCGTATGTGACAGGGAGGATGAAATCAACGCTTTTATACCAGAAGAGTATTGGAGCGTGGACGCACTTATCAATGCTGAGGGAGAGAAAAAGCCTGTTCTTGCAAAGCTTTATGCCAGGGGCAGGGACAAAATAGCAATAGCTTCCAAGGAAGAGGTAGATAAAATCCTTGCGGAGATGAAGGATGAAGAGGTAAAGATTCTTGATATCAAGAAGAGCGAGCGTAATAAAAAAGCACCTTTACCTTTTACGACCTCTACCTTACAGCAGGAGGCGTCAAAGGCTTTGAATTTCCCTATTTCAAAGACAATGCGTATTGCCCAGCAGCTCTATGAAGGAGTTGACATTAAGGGACAGGGAACTGTGGGTCTTATCACTTACCTGCGTACAGACTCTATCAGAATCTCTGAGGAGGCTGATGCGGCTGCAAGAGAGTTCATACATGAAAACTATGGAGACAAGTATCTGTCTGAGGGACAGGGTATGAAAAAGGGCAGCCAGAAGATACAGGATGCCCACGAGGCCATCAGACCATCAGATATAAATCGTACACCATCTGATATAAAGGAGTCTCTCTCAAGAGACCAGTTCAGGCTTTATCAGCTTATCTGGAAGCGCTTTACAGCCAGCAGGATGGCAAATGCTGTATACGAGACTACAACAGTCAATATCGGTGTGGGTGAGTATAGGTTTCATGTATCTACTTCAAAGGCTTCCTTTGATGGTTTTGAGCTGGCATACACAGAGGCTGATGATGAGAAGGCAGAGAAGCAGGCTGCATTTAAGTCTATAGATGAAAATACAAAGCTGTCATTGGTGGAGTTTGAGCCGAAGCAGCACTTTACACAGCCGCCTGCCCACTATACAGAGGCGTCACTGGTAAGGACTCTTGAGGAGCTTGGAATAGGACGTCCAAGTACTTATTCTCCAACGATTACAACCATAATAGCCAGAAGATACATTACCAAGGAAAATAAAAACTTATATGTCACAGAAATCGGTGAGGTTGTCAATTCAATCATGAAGGAGTCCTTCCCTACGATTGTTGATGAACGTTTCACAGCCAATATGGAGACCTTGCTTGATGGAGTGGCAGAGGGCACTGTAAATTGGAAGACTGTTATTAGAAACTTCTATCCAGACCTTCAGATGGCGGTAGAAAAAGCAGAGAAGGAGCTGGAAAAGGTTACAATTGAGGACGAGGTCACAGATGAAATCTGTGAGGTCTGCGGCAGAAACATGGTGATTAAGTACGGACCGCACGGCAAGTTCCTGGCCTGCCCGGGATTCCCGGAATGCCGTAATACAAAGCCATATTTTGAGAAGATTGGCGTTGCCTGTCCTAAGTGTGGCAAGGATATAGTGCTTAAGAAAACACGAAAAGGACGTAAGTATTATGGCTGTATAGATAATCCGGAATGTGATTTTATGAGTTGGGGACGTCCGGTGGCAGAGAAATGTCCGAGATGTAACAGCTATATGGTTGCAAAAGGAAATAAAATTGCATGTTCTAATGAACAATGCGGATATGTTACTACACAAAAACAAGATAATGATTGAATTGTCTGAAAAAACATGCTAGAATAATTGTTGTTACGGACATACATTGGAATATCGGGAGGTAACGTGGAATGAGCGTTCAACTTTTAGACAAAACACGAAAAATAAATAAATTACTTCATAATAATAATTCATCCAAGGTTGTTTTTAATGACATTTGTGAGGTCTTAACAGGCATACTTGATTCTGACATACTTGTTATCAGCCGAAAGGGCAAGGTGCTTGGTTCAAGCATATGCAAGGGTGTGGATGAACTTCAGGAACTTATCGTAGATGAGGTTGGAGGATTTATTGACGCAGAGCTTAATGAGAGACTTCTTGGCATCTTATCAACCAAGGAAAACGTTAATCTTGAGACTCTTGGCTTTGGAGAAAATTCAAGAAAATACAAGGCGATAATCACACCTATTGATATTGCAGGTGAGCGTCTTGGCACATTATTTGAGTACAGAAGCGAGAAAGAGTACGATATAGATGATATCATTCTGACAGAGTATGGCACCACTGTTGTAGGTCTTGAAATGATGCGTTCTGTAAACGAGGAAAATGCAGAGGAGAACAGAAAGAT
>URLU01000163.1 GCA_900548765.1 uncultured Lachnobacterium sp. | reverse complement strand
CTGTCAGCTACCGTTATAAAACTGAGCTTTCCTGAACGGTCTACCTTTTTATTAAGTTCTCTGAGTTTTCCATCAATCATCGCCAGTATAATCTGGTCGTCGTAATATTGCTCAAATTCCTCTGCCAGAGTCTTAAGAGTTATGGCTTCAGATACCTTTAACTCTTTTTCCTTCCCCTCTGGCAATACTATTGTCAAATTATATTCCTGCATCCTTTATCGCCCCCAGTATAGTATATGCAGATTCGTTATACTCTATCTCCCTCTCTATCTCAGAGATTCGTTTTTCTATAGATTCTGATTCGGGTCTTTTGTGTAAATTGTCAAGTATCTCCAATAGCTTTCTGTGCTGCTTTACCAGATACTTTCTGAGCACAGGATTACCACACTTAAGCAGGATTGGTCCATATAAGTCACAGACTGTGACAGCATCCGGCTTAAGCCTGTTCCACGCCTTGTTTTCCACTGCCGGCACAGCCCTCATCATCGGGTAATACTTGCCATCCTCATAAATCATATCCTCGTCTACTATTGCATATCCATTATCTCTAAGATATGCCCGTACCTTATGTACATCTGACTGTGGCTGAAGCACAAGCTCCTTTGCACTGTGGCACACAGCCTCCCCTTCTCTCAAAATATGAATCACCAATTCTCCACCCATTCCAGCGATTAGAATTGATTCAGCTTCTCCAACTGCCAAAGCTTTTGTTCCGTCTGAAAGTCGGGTCTCTATCTTATCCTGCAGGTTACACATAGCTATGTGTTCTCTTGCTCTATCAAGAGGTCCCTTGTTTATATCCATGGCTATTGCACTGGGAATCCTGTTCCTCTGTACAAGTGCAATCGGCACATATCCATGGTCAGTTCCAATGTCTGCAAGGACATTTCCTGATGTGACCATAGATGCAGCGGCCTTCATTCGTTTAGACAGTTTTATCATTTTACTCTAAGTAATCCTTCAACTTTCTGCTTCGGCTTGGATGACGAAGCTTTCTAAGTGCCTTTGCCTCAATCTGACGTATACGCTCTCTGGTTACGTTAAACTCTTTTCCTACTTCCTCAAGAGTACGGGCACGTCCATCCTCAAGTCCGAAACGGAGTGTAAGAACCTTCTGCTCTCTCTCTGTCAGTGTTCCAAGAACCTCCTCAAGCTGCTCCTTTAAGAGTGTAAATGCAGCTGCATCTGCTGGAACCGGCACATTATCATCCTTGATGAAATCTCCAAGATGTGAATCTTCTTCCTCACCGATTGGAGTCTCAAGCGATACCGGCTCCTGAGAAATCTTTAGGATTTCACGAACTCTCTCAACAGGCATACCCATTTCCTCTGCGATTTCCTCTGGCGATGGCTCTCTGCCAAGCTCCTGAAGAAGCTGTCTCGATACACGGATAAGCTTGTTGATTGTCTCTACCATATGAACCGGTATACGGATTGTTCTCGCCTGATCAGCAATAGCACGGGTGATTGCCTGACGAATCCACCATGTAGCGTAAGTCGAGAACTTGTAGCCCTTACGGTAGTCGAACTTCTCTACCGCCTTGATAAGTCCAAGGTTTCCTTCCTGAATAAGGTCAAGGAATAACATTCCACGTCCCACATAACGCTTTGCAATACTTACAACCAGACGAAGGTTTGCCTCTGCAAGACGCTTCTTGGCATCTGCTCCTGCATCCACATCCTTCTGGAGAGTCTTTATCTCTTCCTTCAAGTCAGCTATTTCAGCCTCGTCCTCTGATTCCTCTATACGCTTCTTTAAGATAATGATTTTCTCCTGAGCCACATTACCCTCTTCCATCTTCTGGGCCAGGTCAATCTCTTCCTCTGCACTCAAAAGTGGCACCTTACCAATCTCCTTAAGATACATACGGACAGGATCCTCGACACTTACACCCTCTGGTACAGAGAGGTCGATTTTCTCTACCTCTACCTCATCCTCCTCATCAAGGATAATATCGTCAGTGTCATCATCCTCTGTCATCTTGAGGACATCAATTCCATTGTGCTCCAGGTAATCCAGCACAAGCTCGAATTTCTCTGCGTCAAGATTCATGTCCTTGAAGAAGTCGCTGATTTCCTGATACTCAAGGATGTTCTTTTTCTTTTTACCGAGTTCCAGAAGGGCTGTCAGCTTCTCCTGAAATTTTGCCTTTGCTTCTTCTGTTTCTACTGCCTTCACGTTTTCTTCTTTTTTCTTTGCCATTTTTCTCTTTCCTTTGTTTTAGTATTTTTTCCCTAATTAATAGAAATATGCAATTTTTCAAGTTTCTCAAGCGCACGCTTGTCCTCAATCACCTTCATAAGTCCAGCCATATCGTTAGGATCCAGATGGTCAGACCTGTAATTGATGCTGTTTTGCTTGATTCGTATTATAGTTTCCTTCAATGCCTTTTCCATCTCATTCTGTGTCTCCACCTCATGAATGGTTGCATTAAAAAGCGATGCGATTTCGCGCTGTTCTTCCTCTCCTGCCTCCATACTGACTATCTGGGCCGGATTGACAGCGCCCTCGGTCTTGTACTGCTCGAAGAGTTTTTCTGCTACCCTGTGATACAGCTCCTCGGTAAAATCCTCTGGAGTGATAAGTCCCTCTATGGTTTTAAAAAGTCTGGTATCCTCTATGAGCCAGGTCAACAGCAGCTTCTGGGACTGCTTCATGCCATCCTCTTTCTTTTTATTCTCGTTGATACCGCTCTTTAAAGGTGTGGGTGCTTTCACTATTCCACCCTTTATAGCGAGATTATTCACAAGCTTTTTCAGTTCCTCAACGGTAACAAAATATTTTTCTGCCACCGCCTGTATATAATTGTTTCGCTCAAGCTCCTCCGAAAAGCCCAGAAGCTTTTGCGCTGTTTCATTAAAAAATGCTGTCTTTGACGCCGGATCGTTCATATCATACTGCTCATTCAAAATGCGGATTTCAAACAAAAAGCTGTTTTCTGCTTCATCAATCCGCTTCTGATATTCATCAGCTCCCAGTGCTTTTATGAATTCGTCCGGATCCTTGTAAGGACGCATATTAATGACCTTTGTAGTTATCCCTACCTCTTTTAGAATCGGTATCGCACGAAGTGCCGCCTTAACACCCGCTCCATCACTGTCGTAGGTAAGGTAAACCTCCTTGGTGTAACGCTTGAGCAGGTTGGCATGTCCACTTGTAAGGGCCGTGCCAAGAGATGCCACTGCGTTGTCAAATCCTGCCTGATGAAGCGATATAACATCCATATATCCCTCACACAGGAGCAGCTGGTTTCGTCTGCTTGTTCTGGCTATATTTAAGCCGTAGAGATTACGGCTTTTGTCAAATATTCTGGTTTCCGGAGAGTTCAGGTATTTAGGCTCTCCCTCTCCCATCACTCGTCCACCAAAGCCTATTACCCTGTTATGTACATCCATAATCGGGAACATGGCCCTGTTCCAGAACTTATCATGTCCGCCTCTCACCTCGTCAATAGTCACAAGACCTGACTTTTTGAGGATTTCATCATCATAGCCCTTTTTCCTCAGGTAGCGGTACAAATCGTCACTATACTGGTCTGAGTAGCCAAGTCCAAACTTCTGCATGGTCTCATCACTCAATTGTCTGTTTTTAAAATACTCGTATGCCCTCGCCCCTCTTGGGTTCCTGAGCAGGGCATAAAAATACTTAGCTGCTTCCTTGTTGATTTCCAGCAGCCTGCTTCGCTCATCAGCTTCCCTCTTCTGTGCCTCGGAAAGCTCCTGTTTTGGAAGCTCGATTCCCACTCTGTCAGCCAGGGTCTGCATAGCTTCTCCAAAAGTGTAGTTCTCATATTTCATCAGGAAGGTAAATACATTTCCTCCTGCGCCACATCCAAAGCAGTAAAACATCTGCTTGCTGGGTGTGACAGAAAATGAACCCGTCTTTTCATTATGAAACGGACACAATCCGAAATATGAACTGCCCTTTTTTTGAAGTCTGACATACCCGCCTATGACATCCACTATATCATTTCTGGAACGAACCTCTTCTATCAATTCATCCGAATAATACGGCATTGTCTTATCCCTTCATATCTATTTATATTAACTGTTAATACCCATCTACCTGCCAGGCTACCGGTATAAAATACTCACTGAACTTGCTGATTGCATACTGGTCGGTCATGCCTGATATGTAATCGCATACCACTCTTCCCTTATCCTCACCATTGTGGTGCATGCGCAAAAGCTTGTCCGGAAGCTCCTCTGTGTGCTCCATGTAGTAATTGTAGAGCTGCTCTAACATGAGCTTCGCCTTTACCTCTTCACTCTTGGCAACAGGATTCTTGTATACATGGTCAAACATAAATGCCCTAAGCTCCTTAAATGCCTGGGCTGTCTCCTGCGACATCCTTATATCATCTGTGCCCATGCTGTTTGTGATGACATCATGAATCAGATGGTCAAGCCGGCTGGTGGTGTCCATGCCCAGGGTCTTTCTAAGCTCAAGAGGTATATCCTCCTCACAGAGAATCTGTGCTCTGATGGCATCGTCCACATCCGAATTGACATAGGCTATCTTGTCAGAAAGTCTCACAATCCTGCCCTCTAAGGTGTGAGGCATTAGGCTGGTCTGGTGGTTTAGGATGCCATCCCTAACTTCCCATGTAAGATTAAGCCCCTCACCATTTTTCTCAAGCTTCTCCACGATTCTGACGCTCTGCTCATTGTGCTTAAAGCCGCCCTCATATATCTGGTTTAAGATAAACTCGCCTGCATGCCCAAAGGGTGTGTGTCCCAAATCATGTCCAAGGGCTATAGCCTCAACCAAATCCTCATTCATTCTAAGAGCTTTGGCAATAGTACGGGCATTCTGCGACACCTCAAGGGTATGGGACATTCTCGTCCTGTAATGGTCTCCTCTTGGATCCAAAAACACCTGTGTCTTGTTCTTCAGCCTCCTAAAAGCCTTGCTATGTAGAATACGATCTCTGTCCCTCTGGAATACCGGTCTGATATCACATTGTGGCTCATCCTTATCACGTCCTCTGGAATCGACACTACGACATGCATATGGACTCAGGTTTTCCTTTTCCATTGCTTCAATCTGTTCTCGAATTGTCATGCTTGTCTCCTTAATAATCAACCTACATTTTTATAATTCGACGGCTTTTGCATTTTTCCTTTTTTAATTTATAACTTTTTTACTATTTTAGTTAATTTCCTCTCAAAACACTGAGAAGG
>URLU01000162.1 GCA_900548765.1 uncultured Lachnobacterium sp. | reverse complement strand
AGTCAGCAAGCACAAGTGCCTCAGCAAGTGCAAGTACATCAGCAAGCGAGAGTGCATCAACAAGCGTAAGCCAGTCACAGAGTGCAAGTACCTCAGTAAGCGCAAGTGAGTCAGCAAGTGCAAGTGCCTCAGCAAGCGTAAGCGAGTCACAGAGTGCAAGTGCCTCAACAAGCGCAAGCCAGTCAGTAAGCACAAGTGAGTCGGCAAGTGCAAGTGAATCAGCAAGCGAGAGTGCTTCAACAAGCGTAAGTGAGTCACAGAGCACAAGTGCCTCAGCAAGTGCAAGCGAGTCAATCAGTGCGAGTGAGTCAGCAAGCACAAGCGAGTCATCAAGTGCAAGTGAGTCAGCAAGCACAAGCGAGTCAGCAAGTGCGAGCCAGTCAACAAGCGAAAGTACTTCAGCAAGTGATAGCACTTCAACAAGCAATAGTACCAATACTGGCACCACTACACCGGTGGCTCCAGCAACACCAGCTGCAAATGCTAACATAGCACCAACAGTCACACCTTTGGCAAATGCTAATGCAGCACCAGCAGCGAATACCAACGCAGCTGCAAATGCCAACGCCAATGCAGCCCAGAACAATGCAGTTGCAATAGCTGATCAGCAAGTTCCACTTGCAGTTAATGGACAGGAGGATGACCAGACACAGGATGACATCCAGACAATTGAGGATGACAACGTTCCACTTGCATCAGGCGGAACAGCCAAGGATGGAATCAGGAACTGGTGGTGGTGGATTGCAGCAGGAGTTGCAGCAATTACCGGAAAGGGTGTATACGATAATCAGAGAAGAAAACCTGCCAAGAATAAGTCAGATGATTCTTCCGAAAACGACAAATAACAGATAGTAATTGATGATAAAATTGCTTATAATATTAGTGACCATCGAAAGATGGTCACTAATGCTATAGAGATATTTTCAGGAGTTAGAATTTGAAGAAGAAAGCAAAAGAACACATTCTGTTATATAAGATACTGTATTCACTTATGGTTATGTTTGTATATATGATTGGCAGAAATATTCCCCTGTATGGAGTGGATGTTGAGGCATACCGGGACGTTGACATCAATGCTCAGTCTATTATTATACAGGCAGTATCCGGGGATATGAAGAATTGTTCTATTTTTATTTTAGGTCTATGGCCATATATGCTGGCATCGATGCTTATTGTTCTTGTTGTTGCAATTGCAACTCTGGACAAAACCCGTAGGATTTCACCGAAAAAAGTCAATATATGGACTGTAACCCTGATGCTTATAATAGGCATTCTGCAAGCCTATGAGCGAGTGCAGAACTATATCTATAAGGTAGATGGTACAGCTCTTATTCAGGCAAAGACCATAGCCTTTGTGGAATTGATTGCGGGCATGCTTATCGTGGTATATCTGGGAGACCGGGCAACAAAATACGGAATTTGTGGAAAAACCAGTGTTTTTCTTGTAAATATTGTTGATGGCATGATGACAATGCTGGTAGGACAGCCTTTCAGAAAATTATGGCTCATAATTGTGATTGGTATTATCGAGATTGCAGTCATGCTTGTGTTGGAAAATACAGAGAAGCGTATCGCAGTGCAGAGAGTTTCAATCCACAATATCCATGCAGACAAGGATTACATTGCATACAAGATGAATCCGGTTGGTGTGACTCCTATGATGTTTGCATCAGCAGCGTTTATTCTGCCTCAGTCAGTTCTTGGGCTTTTAAATAAACTGTTCCCAGAGAGCGGTACTATTGAATGGATTTATCACCGGATGAACCTTACATCAGTGCTTGGAGTCTGGGTATACATAGCAATTATTGTAATACTTACCATTGCATTTTCATTTATCATGCTTACTCCGGGCAAGACGGCAGAAGATTTGCTTAAGTCTGGTGATTCCATACTTGGAGTATATGCAGGCAGGGAAACCAAGCGGTATCTGCAGGGCTGTGTGCTCAGTTTTTCCCTTATCAGCTCAGTTGTGATAGGTATCTGCGTAGGAGTACCGCTTTTCCTGCAGTTTGGAGGTTATATAAATTCCAAGCTTGCCATGTTTCCCTGCTCGATTATGATGTTTACGAGCATCTGGATTTCCTTTGGCAGAGAGGCAGAGGTATACCGCAATATGGATAGATACGAACCATTTATCTAGTAATTAGGAGCGACTGTTATGTTATATTTTATACCGGCATGGTATCAGGAGAATCAATGGAGCGAGAGGGAACAGTCCTGGTATGAGCGCAGGACAAAGTCTGAGTTTGATGAGACTATCAAGCAGATTACACTTTTTCATAGAAATGTGAGGACTGACTATTGTATTTTGGAACTTGCATTTTCACCTAATCTGTGCCATTTTCTGCACAGGCAGGGCATGTACAGGTCTACATACTGGTCATGCTTTGATGCAATCTGCCAGATAAAGAGGACTAAGACTGCGGTCTTGTCCTATATGGACATCAAGTGGCCGGAAGGGGTTGAATTTGCATATTCTCCCTTTGCTGTGGTGGCGTATATGAAGGGACAGAAGTACGCTCAGGTGGAGTTTGGTGAGGATGGCAATCCGATTTCAATCGATATGTATCAGGATAATCAGATTATCCGTAGGAATTATTATGATGACAGGGGCTTTGTGTCCGGCTCCATTGTATATGAACAGGGTCTGCCACAGTATCAGGATTATCTGACCATGCAGGGTATATGGAAGCTGCGCTGCTTCATGTCGGATGGACATGTGGAGCTTAATCCTTCATTTCCTGACTATGATATTACTGTAGATGGGGAAACTAAAGAGATTGCCTTCCAGAAAATTTATTATGATTCTCTGGGAGAAGTGATTGCGGAGGTGCTGACCTCCTATCTGCGGCATACCCAGGCAGATGATAAGTTTTTCGTGGCGGCACATCCGTTACATATTCATCTGTTGGAGGACTGCCTGCAGGGCAGGAGGGTTGTTACTACTTTTTTTGAAAATAGATTTGATTATAGTCGGATAGGAGACATACGGGACTTTCTGGAGAAATCTGACTATGTCATTACTGATTCCAGGCAGACTACTGCAATTATTGAAGAGAGGCTTGGAGAGGACAGCCTTAATATTACAGACATACCTCCCTATGACACACGAATGGATTTTGGTATCAGCTCGCAGCTTAAGGTGCAGAATATCCTGATACCAATTGATGGAATAGGAAAAGATGATTACCGCCAGATTATACTGGAGGCGGCTCATTACATGACTGCAAATGAGCTGGCAAGAGTCCATATTTTTACCAGAGAGGCTGCCTGGGGACGAGAGGAAAAGCTTACAAACGAGCTCGCAGATATATTGGAGCAGGCGGGCTATGACAGGCGCTGGGCGAAGCGTGAAAAGCCCCGCCTTATGGCAGAAAATAAGATAGATGAAGAGGATGTGGATCAAAGATTTTTTATAGATACCTGTGTGGATGAGCGTACAATCAGCAAATGTATCAATGAGCAGCGTGTTATTCTGGATTTGAGACAGATTGTAGATGTCTATGTTGACATTACGGCTATCAGCAAGGGAGTTCCGAGAATAAGCCTGAGTGAGGATCAGTTTTTTGAGCATAAGAAGAATGGTTATCTGATTCATGATTTTTCACAGATAGGGGAGAGCCTGAAATTTTATCTGGACAGCTTTGAAAACTGGAATGAGGCTCTGGTGCAGTGCTATAAGATAGGGCACAAATACACGACCGGTGTTCTGCTTGGAGCCTGGAGAAAGGTGTTAGGTATCAGTGAGTAATATACATGTATTAGTAGTGAGTGAGGAAAACTGGATAGAGAAATATCAGATACCTGATAATGTGGATCTGGAATGGTTTGATGAGCTTGCAGATAAGCCGGATAAGCTCATGGATTTGGTTATACTGGATAGAAATATAAGCATGGAGGATGCCCAAATCCTGCAGAAAATCACCAGAGGCTTCTGCCTGTATGCTACAGAGCAGGTGGATATGCAGCTTAAGCCCATCAAATTGTTTTTCGAGAGAAAGATGGGACAGTACATCTATACAGGGGATATTCAGAAATTCCTGAATACGGAGGTCAGGAATTATTATACCAATCCATATGGCGAAAAATTCAATTTTCATAATCTGACTGTAAGCCCATTCTTTAAGGGAGCGATTTCCTGTAAGGGAAACTTTAATATGCTCCTTGAGGGGCAGTTTGGGGAGGAGTTCAGCCAGATTGCCTATTGGAAACACAATATTCCTGTTTTTGAGGGCCAGGCACTGGACCTGTATCTGGAATACGAGAAGACAGGGAGCGTTGAGATTGAGCTTCATATATTAAAATTTGTAAATGGCTCAATCGGAGAGCTGGAGCGGGTCTGGGTATTTAACGAAGACCAGCTGCAGGAATCAGTATGTATTGATAATGAGGGGGCTTACGGACCTGTGTCTGCATCTATCCATGCAAGGGGCGAGGGCAGTCTCAGGATTATTTCCCTGCATGACAGACATTCCCGCAGAGGACATGGATTTTTTCTGCCGGGAGGAAAGCGGCTGGTGTCAGATAAGGGAGAGGAGATATTCAGTTATTTTGAAAGAGGTGACATGAAGCCTCCCTTTGCAGTTTATTTTTCAGGCTATCGCTCCCAGGAGGGTTTTGAGGGTTACTACATGATGAGAAGCTTCGGATGTCCTTTTCTCCTTCTGACAGACCCGCGTTCAGAGGGTGGCGCTTTCTATGTGGGGGATGAGAGCTTTGAGCATATGATTTTAGAAGAGATACAAAATTATATGAAAGACCTGGATTTTTCTACAGATGACCTGATTTTGTCCGGGGCTTCCATGGGAACCTTTGGCTCCCTGTATTATGGTTCAATGTTAAGACCTCATGCCCTGCTGCTGGCAAAGCCTCTCACAAATATGGGAAATGTAGCCCGCAATGAGAGACTGCTCAGGGCTGGCGGCTTTGCCACATCCCTGGATATTCTAGTGAAAAACTATGGCTCACTGGATGATAAGGCGATTGAGCAATTTAACAATCGTATGTGGGAGCAGTTTGATGTGGCAGACTGGTCAAAGACTAAGTTTATTGTTTCCTATCTCTATGAGGATGATTATGACCCGGATGGCTACAGCAATATTCTGGAGCACCTACAGTCAACCGGTGTAGAGGTATATGGCAAGGGCTCACATGGGCGTCATACAGACAACAGTGCCATGGTTATGGAATGGTTCA
>URLU01000161.1 GCA_900548765.1 uncultured Lachnobacterium sp. | reverse complement strand
AAATTACCGAGCAGGAGTTTATCCAGCGAAAGGAAGAACTTCTTAAGTCAATTTGATTGTTTAAATCAGGATAGCCAGTGGCTATCCTGATTTATATACTAAAATTTATATACTAAAGTATGCAGGAGAAGCTGTACATTAAAGACTTTATGGCAGCTCAAGCCTATACTGCTTCATCCAGTAATTGAGCTGGATATAGTAAGCCATAAGCTGTGGTCCTGCCATGAGCTGACCATACCAGGGCTTTCCAAGCTCCTTTGGAGCAGCAATAAATGCTTTTACTTTTTCAATATCAAGAAGTGGCAGAATAGGAGAGTTCTTATCTGAAATGATTTCAGTTAAGGCATCCTTTAGCAAAGCTTCATATCCAGGATGATAGGTCTTTGGATATGGGCTTTTTTTACGTTTAGAGAGCTCCTCAGGCAGCAGATCAAGGGCAGCCCTTCTAAGCAGGTGTTTTTCCACACCATTTTGATATTTCATGTGCCAGGGAATACTGTATACATACTCTATTATTCTGTGGTCTGCGAACGGCACCCTTGCCTCAAGTCCTGAATGCATGCTGGCTCTGTCCATTCTGTCCAGCAGGGTCTGCATAAACCATTTTATATTAAGGTAGCCAATCTCAAAGCGTCTTCTTTCGGTGGCTTCTATTGCCGGCAAATCAAGCCTTGAGAGAGATGTTCTGTAGGCATCATGAGCGTAGTCATTTAATTCGAGCCTGTTCTGCCAGTCTGCTGATAAAAGCATGGTTCTGGCATCAGCGTCTGCTGACCAGGGAAAGTCATCCCTGTTCATAAGCTCCGGGCGGTACAGCCAAGGGTAGCCGCCGAATATCTCATCAGCACATTCCCCGGTCAATGCAACCTTGTTTTTGGCTGCAACCAGAGAGCAGAAGAAGAGGAGTGAGGCATCCACATCTGCCATGCCAGGTGCGTCCTTGGCAATGACTGATTCAAACAGTGAGTCAAACAACTGCTTTTCATTACAGCGCAGGTACTCATGGTTTGTAGGAAAATGCTCCAGCATTATATTTACATAAGGCTCATCACGCTCTGGCTGAAAGCTGTTGGAAGAAAAATATATATCATTCTCATTAAAATCAAAGGAAAAGGTATTAAGCTTTTCGCCATTTAAGTAGCTGTAAGCAAGTGATGTCACAATGGATGAATCCAGACCGCCCGATAAAAATGTACATACAGGCACATCTGATATCATCTGCCTCTTTACCGCGTCTCTTACAAGATAAGACACCTTTTCCACAGTAGTCTGGTAATCATCTGTATGCTCGTGATATGTGACATCCCAGTATTTTTTGTCACAATATCCATACTCGTTAAAGATGATGTAATGTCCCGGAAGTATTTCCCGGACATTTTTAAAGAGGCTGATTCCCGGTGTTTTGGCAGGACCTATACCGAGGATTTCCTGCATGCTCTGTAAATCAATTTCGGGTACAATGCCAGGATATTTGAACAGGGCTTTAGGTTCTGAGGCGAAAACAAGACCATTTTTTGCAGGGGTGTAGAAGAAAGGCTTTACACCGACCCTGTCCCTGTACATATATAATTGTCTTGCGGAATCATCCCAGATGGCAAAAGCAAATATGCCGTTTAGCATATTTACGAACTCAGGACCATATTCTATAAAGGCGGCGAGAATTATTTCTGTATCAGAAGTGGTTTCAAAATGTACGCCAAGGGACTCAAGCTCGGCTTTTAATTCATCCGTGTTGTAGATTTCACCATTGTAGCAGATAGCATATTCCCTGCCGGAGACATTTTTAAGCATTGGCTGATTGCCACCTGCTATATCCCGGATACTGAGGCGGGAATGGCAGAAGCCACAGTGCTCCTTTAAGTATTTGCCGAAGTTGTCATGTCCGCGATGGGCTAAGGATTTTGACATGTCATCAAGTATATTGAGATTTCTTACAGTGTCATTTAAAAAGTTTTTTCCAAAATTACAAAAACCAGCTATACCACACATAGTTACTCCTTGAGAGCTGTTAGTGTAGTATATGCTGGCCTTATGTTTGTGTGCATTTGGATATGCTGGCACAACTGCATACAATCTGTTGTGCGTCAAAAAACAAATGGCAGATATAAGCATATTTATCTGTAAAAATCAATGATTCTGTCAAGCCGTGCTGTCATATTTGATAAAAGCAGATCAAGTATAGTGATAGCTGCCATTGATTCAACAACCACAACTGCCCGTGGCACGATAATAGGGTCGTGGCGTCCGTGAATGCTTATCTCTATTTCCTCTCCGGACCTTTTTACAGTGTGCTGGGTAGAAGCAATGGAAGGTGTCGGTTTAAAGGCAGCTCTGAACACGAGAGGAGAGCCATCTGACATACCGCCCAGAACACCGCCGGAGTGATTTGTCTTTTTGGAGATATTTTTGCAGCTATTTATAAGATTTTTATCTATTATAAAAGCATCATTATTGTCTAATCCTGTAGATTCTGCCACAGCAAAACCATCACCAATCTCAAAGCCTTTTACAGCACCGATTGACATAATAGCTTTGCCGAGGTTTGCATCAAGCTTGTCAAAAACAGGCTCGCCAAGACCAACAGGAAGCCCGGTGACAAGGCACTCGCATATTCCGCCAGCGGAGTTCTGATTCTCAATACATTTGTTAAGGTATTCAGCAGCCCTTGTCGCAGCATCAGCGTCCGGCATATAGAGAGAATTATTAGAGATTTCCTCGGCGTCAAACTTGTCCATATCTACTGCTATAGAGCCAATGCTCTTGGTGTAGGTGAGAAAATCAATCCCCATCTGATTTAAGATTTTTACAGCGATAGCACCAGCGGCAACCCGGCCAATAGTTTCACGTCCGGAAGAGCGGCCACCGCCCCGGTAATCTCTGAAACCGTATTTTTCATCAAAACCAAAATCAGCATGTCCGGGTCTGTAGTAGGAAGCAATCTCACTGTAGTCCTTAGACTTCTGGTTTGTATTCCATACCAGCATGGAAATAGGTGTGCCAGTTGTCCTGCCCTCAAAGACACCTGAAAGAATCTCAACAGTATCATCCTCCTTGCGGGGAGTTGTGAACTTGGACTGACCAGGCTTTCTGCGGTTTAAAAACTTTTGGATGTCAGCCTCGCATAACTCAAGACCGGCAGGGCAGCCGTCAATCACAACACCAAGTCCCTTGCCATGGGACTCACCCCAGGTTGTAATTTTAAATATATTTCCTAATGTAGATCCGGACATGTTCTTTCTCCTTGATTAATTCACTTATTTTCTATTATTAAATAACTCGTGCCTATGTTTTTTATTATCCCAAATTATTTGCAGATGACAATTGTATATGATAATAAATTGAAAAGATAAAAGTATTATAAGTAATCGTAAGTTGAATCGTCAAGGTCGATATGCTATATTTTATATAGATTAGTATGTCATGAGATTTGTACATAACTTTGGATAGGATACGGTACCGAGATTATAAGTAGTTTGTGACGTGTGGAGGATATTAGATTTTCTTAGTGCTCTGTATGTCATCCAGCAACTCGGCAACAGGACGTTGCCGAGAGCGAGACCTGAGCCATGGATGGCGAATGTCAAGCGGTTGCGTCAAATTATCATAGCTTAAATCAGAGCATTTAGAAAATCTTATATCAGTAACAAGACACAAACTACTTATAATCTCGGCACCGTATCCGTTTTAAAATCTAAAAATCTCATGTTACACTAATTTGTATAAAACGCACAGAAAGAGAAGAAAATATATGGAATTCAACGGAGTTTATCATCAGGCATACGACAATTACTGTTATCCTCTAAACGAGGATGATCTGGTCATAAATATAAAAACTGGCTACGACGTGCAAAGAGTCTTCATCATACTGGGAGACCCCTTTGCAGCCGGTATACTAGGAGGCGGCGAGGACTGGGAAGGAGAAAAACAGGAGATTTTCTTTAAAAAGAGACTCAAAAACCAGCTCTGGTGGACAACAACAGTAAAACCGGAGTATAAGAGACTCAAATATTATTTTGAGCTCTGGACAGAGAATGAAAAATGGTTTTACTTTGAGGATGGTTTTGTGAGCCAGTCCCAGAAGGAGCTGGAAGGACGAAGCAGACAATGCTTCACTTTTCCATGGATGAATCCATGTGATGTGCCTGTGACTCCTAAATGGGTTAACGACACTGTATGGTATCAGATATTCCCGGACAGATTCTGTAATGGAGACCATTCCATCGACCCGGACTATGTTGTACCATGGAGAAGCAGCAAGAAGTCTGTCAAAAATGAAGAATGCTTTGGAGGAGACTTGGCTGGTGTGGTCAGCAAGCTCGACTATTTAAAAGACCTTGGCATAACAGGCATATACCTGACACCTATTAACGAGGCACCATCAAACCACAAATACGATACGACTGATTACTCAAAGATTGACCCTCGTTTTGGAGACGAGGAGACTTTTATAAATCTCGTTAATCAAGCTCACAGCAGGGGGATAAGGGTAATGCTTGACGGCGTGTTTAACCACTGTGGCTATTATTTTGCTCCATGGCAGGATGTGCTTGAAAAGGGCAGGGAGTCAGAGTATTTTGACTGGTTTATGATAAACGAATGGCCAATCGACAGAAAGGGCAATGCAGCAAAGAAAAAGCAACTTTATACTTTTGCATTTTACGATAATATGCCAAAGCTCAACACAAACAATCAAAAGGTAAGGGATTACTTTGTGAATATATGTGCAGGCTGGGTAGAAAAGTATAAAATCGATGGTCTGAGACTTGATGTGGCAAATGAAATATCCCACAGGTTCTGCAAGGAGCTGAGAGCCAGACTAAAGGAGATTAATCCGGATATTTACATTTTGGGAGAAATATGGCATAATGCTCTTCCGTGGCTTCGTGGAGATGAGTTTGACGCAGTTATGAACTATCCGCTGGGGGAGAGTATTAAGGATTTCTGGATTGACAAAAGCTTAACAAACGAAGATTTCGAGTATACCGTGAACAGGTGTTATACAATGTATATGCAGCAGACTAATGATGTGCTTTTTAACCTCCTGGACTCCCATGATACCAAGAGACTCAGAAGTGATGTAAAGAGTCTGGATGAGTATTTTGCCCAGCTTGCAGTTCTATTTGCTATGCCGGGAAGCCCATGTATCTATTATGGCACAGAGATTGCCATGGAGGGCAGCTATGACCCGGATTGCAGAAGGTGCATGCCATGGGAGGATATAGAGGCAGGAAAATATACTGATAGAATAAATATTA
>URLU01000160.1 GCA_900548765.1 uncultured Lachnobacterium sp. | reverse complement strand
TCCATGATGTTTGAGGGAGTTGTGAAAAATCCCTATTCATTTTTCTGCAAAAATCAGAGTGGCGATATTACCAATCGTATATTAAACGATGCTGCCCAGTATGCGGACAACTGCCTGATTAGGCTGCCTATGCTGCTTATAAATGTGATTTCATTGGTTGTGGCATTTTTCTTTATTTTTAACTACAGCCTCCTGATTGGTGTTTTGCTTCTGGCTGCCTGTATCACCTATTTTTTCTCATATAAGCGTATCAATATTAAACTGAGAAAATACTCAAGAGAGGAGCGTGCGGGCTACTCAGACCTCTTGCAGACCACAACGAGATTTTATGAGGGCATACCTACAATCAAGCTCTTTATGAGGGAAAAGTATTTTTCGCAAAAATATAAGGAACAGGCAGAGGTGCTGGGAGAGAGAACCATCAAGCTTCAATTATGGAAGTCGCTGGCATTGTCACTGTCGGGTCTGATTATTAATTTAATGCCGATTATAGCGATTGTGGCTGGAATAATGCTTACTATATCAGGCAAATGCACCGTAGGCGCAATCTTTGGCATTTACGCATACACAGCCTATCTGAGCGAGCCAATCCAGAACCTGACCGACTTAAATCTCAGCATGCAGCAGGCAAAGGTGAATGAGGACAGACTTGAGGAACTTCTGGTAGGTGAAGAGAAAGATAGCAGTTTTGATGAAAAGATAGAAGAAATCAAGCTGCAGGATATAGTTGTTGCATACAAGGAAGATGAGAAAATTTTCGATGGCTTCAATATGGATATTTCCAAGGGTGACAGAATAGGTATAGTTGGAGATTCTGGTTGTGGCAAGACAACACTGTCTCATGTGCTGACTGGTGAGCTAAAGCCTTCCTCTGGTGATGTCATGGTGAATGGCAGGACAATGAGTCTATCAGCCTGCAAGAAGCGCATAGCGGTGCTGCCTCAGGATATTTTTCTCTATGATGATTCTGTGCTCAACAACATAAGGTTTGGCAGGAGCCAGAACCTGAGCGAGGACATGCTTGACACCTTAAATATCAACAATTTTAAGGAACACAAGGTAGGTGAGCTCTCTGGTGGAGAAAAGAGGCGTGTAGGTCTTGCCAGAGCCTTGATGGGGGATTTTGATATGCTGATTCTGGACGAGCCGACAGCCGAGATTGATGCGGTTATGGAGGAGCGGATTATCAGATTCCTGGATGATATTCTGGATAAGGATAAGATGCTTGTGGTTATTACCCATAGACCCAAGATTTTGGATATATGCAATCGGACTGTGAGATTGGAAGGGAAAATAGGTAAGGATAAAGTTTAAAAGTATGTTGTTCATTTATTGTGCTTGTTACTTGCTGCTATATAAAAAGAGACGTTACACTAAACATTACGCTTAGTGCAGCGTCTCTTTTGTTATCAGAAACTTACTGATTATCAGCAGCTCCACTATTCTCAGAGCTTTCAGTCTCTGTATTTTTACTTTCAGTGTTCTCAGTTTCTGTAGTCTCAGTATCCTTTACCTCAGTAGACTCAGTCTCAGTAGAAACCTCAGTCTCAGTCTCAGTCTCATGCTCTACATTTGGGTCGAGGTAAGTCCACTCATTTGAGCTTCTGAATACTGTATTGCTTGAACCCATCTGGTTTACTACTACTGTATCGCCATCCGATATAGCATCCGTGTTAATAGAAAGCAATCCGGTAGATACCTGTGTGCATGAAACCTTTTCGCCATTTATGAATACTCGGCTGGACTGTGTGAAGTTCTTGCCGTAGATGTAAATCTTATCCTCGATAGCAGATGGTCTGATGTCTGTTATCTCAACATCATCAATTCCCATTACAAGGTCTGATGCTGGGTAGAGGTCTTCTCCGTTGTAGCAGTAACGCTTTCCGTAAAGAATATCGTACTGTAAGTTCTCAAGTCCCTCAAGGTATGTTGCGCTGTCAGACTGTGTCTGATGGTAATTGAAGATTGTTCCTTCATGGATACCAACTGAATCTGTGATTGAAGCAAGTAACTGGTATGCGTAGAGGTCTGCATCCTTTTTCTCAAGTCCAAAGTTGTTCCATGTGATGTATTTTGTCTTGTAAATGCTTCCTGACTTCATGTCATCATCTGTAAGTCCCATTGTAGGAAGATGGTCTCCAAACATTACAACAACTGTGTCCTCATCACGCTGTGAAAGTCTATCAATAAGCGATGAAATAAATCTGTCTGAAGCATTAAGCTGGTTTACATAATATGTCCACTGGTTTACCTGAGCCTCATCATCCACACCTGACACAGTAATTGCAGGGTTCTCAATTACAGGCTCTGTTGGGTAATCACCATGTGTACAAACTGTAATAGTATAAGTAAAATCAGATCCTGGTGTAGCATCAAGGGTCTTCATTGTCTCGTTTACAAGTATATCATCAGTTGACCAGCTTCCGTTTGGAGTGAGTGCTGTGATATTCATAAGCTCCTTACTTGTGAAAGTGTCAAAGCCCATCATTGAAAAAGCGTTTGCACGGCTATAGAAGTTTCCACCATTGTTATGTACAACGTGTGAAGAATAGCCAATCTTTGACAGGTCAGAAGCAATTGCCTCACAATCTGTTTTCTTAAGTATTGTCTTGTATGGGTACTCGCCTGTTCCGAAATACTGCATGCTCATTCCGGTAAGTACCTCAAACTCTGTGTTTGCTGTTCCGGCTCCAACAACTGGAACTGTGAGATAGCCGCTTGAGAAGTTATCCTCAAGGTAGTGGAATGTAGGAATAGGGTCCTCACTTGTCTCAAGGAAGTTGATTTCCTCTGGGTCACAGAATGACTCTAAAAGTACACATATGATGTTTGGACCATCTGTTCCGTTTGTTGTTGTCTGCTCAGCAGCAGTCTCGACATTTGTCTCAATAGCTGCGATTGTATCTTCTGAATAGTTGTCTGGCTTCTGCATACCTCTGTCTACCACACTTGATGAAAAAGAGTATACAAATCCATAGTCCTCATAGCCCTGGGCGATGTTTGTGTAGTAATCAGCTACTATATTTGTGCTCTGTGCTGCATTAGTTGTAAGTGGAATACCTACAAAGAATAATGACAGGCAGGCAATTGGGTACATTACATAATGAAGCTTTCCCTGATAACGAGGTCCCTTGATGAAGAGAGCCACAAGGAAAAGTGCAAATGCGCCAAGGCCAAATACAACGACAGTAGCCTGCTCAGCTGTAAAGTAGCTTGTGTTGTTCATAGCAAAAAGCTCTGGTATACATTTTAAATCAGTATATCCAAAAGGTGTTACACGATTTGAAAGTACACAGCCGTTTATGATTCCAAGTATTGTCCAGAAACCTGATATAACAACTCTCCAGAAAGCTCTTCTTCTGAAAAAGTAAACCAGTGTCAGTGATGCAAATACAAGGAAAGAGTTATAAAGGTAAGCAAGTGTATGTGTTCCCACAAACTGGAATGCTGATATTAAATCTCTTCTTGAAATTACCTCAACTAAAAATACGATTGTAAGTGCTATAAGTGCATGACCCACAAGTGAATACTTGTTCATTGTGTCAATAATCTTGTTGTATCTTGCTGAGTGCTCCTTCTCCTTTTTAACAAATAAGAAGCGTCCTGCCTTTACAAGGATTGATTTTATTTTATCTAAAATTTTCTTCATATTTACCTCCAATTTCACTACGTAAAAATATAGTCAAAAATAATAACAAAAACAAGAGCAATAATGTATGAAAAAAAAGGCGTAAAGCGAGGGTTATTGTAAAATGTGAATAAAAAATGAACAAAATATGACAAAACCACCAATCTCTGACAGAAATTGATGGTTTTAATAAGGCTAAAAGTACTATATTTTATTTGACGAACTTCTCAATAGCATCGTTCAAATCCTTGAGAGCCTGCTCGTCTCCAGTCTCCACAGCATCCACAATACAGTGGTTGATGTGGTCCTCAAGAATGATTTTTCCTACATTATTGATAGCAGAGCGGACAGCTGCAATCTGAATCAGCACCTCAGTGCAGTCACGTCCATTCTCAATCATGGTTTTGATGGACTCCATGTGACCTATTGCGCGGCTCATGCGGTTTAGGACAGCCTTGGTGTTCTCGTGGTGATGTGGGTGAGAACCATTATGGGTGTGAGTATCATCATGGACGTGCATATTGTCGTGACTGTGCTCATCATCATGATTGAGCATATCGCCATGACTGTGAGAAATTACAGTGCCGTCATCCATCATATGCACATGTTCAGTTGCAGTTACTGCTTTGTCGCTATTATTCATAAATTAATTGATTCCTTTTTTCTAAGATATTGAAGTCCCACTGTTGGGTCAGCATATATAGTGCCATATCCATAAAAAGCTTCCCGCAAGAAATCCTTCGATAATCGGATAGCATACAGTTGTTTGGCAGAACAAAATATGAACTGCCACGGGGTACCATTAACCAAGGCAACGTCTAAATCCTACAAACTCTGTAAGCCCTATCTTCGATTACATCCCGTGGCTGACTTCATATTTTTTCTGACGAATAACTGTATGCTAGGAGATTACCAAACCCCTCAAGCGGTAAGCCCACAAACCAAAACAAGTTTATTTGTTTGACCGTCTCCAGATCTTCATCTTCTCAGCCTCTTTAATCAGCTCATCCCTGAAATCAGGATGTGCGATAGAGATAATTGCCTCAGCCTTCTGCCAAGAAGAAAGTCCCTTAACATTTACCATACCATACTCTGTAACCAGATAGTGTGAATTAGCACGGGTATCTGTAACGATAGAACCCTCGGCAAGTGTAGGGCGTATGCGGGAATGCATTACTCCCTGTTTGTCTGTAAATGTAGAAGAACAGCACATGAAGCTCTTTCCACCCTTTGACAGGTAAGCACCTAATACGAAGTCAAGCTGTCCGCCTGCTCCACTGATATGCTTTGTGCCTGATGACTCAGCACTAATCTGTCCGAAGATATCAATATCTACACAGTTATTAATTGAGATAAAGTTATCAAGGGCTGCAATAGTGTTTATATCATTTGTGTACTCAACAGGTGCGCTCATAAGCTCCGGATTCTCATCCATAAAATCGTACATCTTTTTTGTACCGGCACCAAAAGCATATGTCTGACGATAACGGTCTATGCTCTTGTGGGCACCAGTGATTTTGCCAGCTCTTGAAATATCAACAAATGCATCTACATACATCTCTGTATTTACACCCAGATCCTTGAGGTCTGATTCAGCGATAAGAGAGCCAACAGCATTTGGCATGCCGCCGATACCAAGCT
>URLU01000159.1 GCA_900548765.1 uncultured Lachnobacterium sp. | reverse complement strand
GATTATGACACAGCGGTTTCATTCTTCAATGCAGCATTAGCCCTTGATAGTGTGCCTAATTTGCAAAAAGTCATGAAGAATTTGATAATCGCCTATGAGTACTCAGGTGATTTTGCATCAGCAAGAAGCACCATGGAGGACTATGTGGACAGCTATCCAAACGACACAACAGCAAAGGATGAGTATACATTTTTGCTGACACGATAGTATGTGTAAGCTATTGATGATGAATATGTAATTGCTGCATAAATATAAAAGTCCAAATAGGCAGGGATACATATTACAGATAGAAGGAGATATATGGCAGAGACAATAAAGATTGAAGATATAGAAGAAAAGGTCATTCTGGTAGGTGTCAGCGAGCAGGATGGTGATGATGCGGAGGACTCTGTTGAGGAGCTTAAGGAGCTGGTAAAGACAGCAGGAGCAGCTGTAGTAGGAACTCTTATCCAGAAGAGGGAGAAAATCCATCCGGGAACATATGTAGGAACAGGAAAAGTCGCAGAAATACAGGAACTTATCGCACAAACCGGTGCCACAGGCATAGTCTGCGATGATGAGCTTTCACCTGCCCAGCTCAAGAATCTTGAAATGATGCTGGACACAAAGGTCATGGACAGAACCCTGATAATCCTCGACATATTCGCAGCCAGAGCCACAACCAGCGAGGGAAAGATACAGGTAGAGCTTGCCCAGCTCAAGTACAGACTGAGCAGGCTGACAGGACTTGGCCGTTCCATGTCCAGACTTGGTGGTGGAATCGGAACCAGAGGACCGGGAGAGAAAAAGCTTGAGATAGACAGACGACTCATAAATGACAGGATTGCCCAGTTAAACAGGGAGCTTAAGGAAGTAAAGCGCCACAGGGAGATAACCAGAGCCAAAAGGGAGAAAAACCAGATGCCGGTTGTGGCGATTGTAGGCTACACAAATGCCGGAAAATCAACACTTTTAAATCATCTGACAGATGCAGAGGTATTGGAAGAGGATAAGCTTTTTGCAACCCTTGACCCCACAACCAGAGTATTGGAGCTGCCGGGCCATCAGGAAGTCCTCCTGACAGATACAGTCGGCTTTATCAGAAAGCTGCCACATCATCTGATACAGGCATTTAGAAGTACTCTTGAGGAAGCCAGGTATGCAGACTATATCTTTCATGTGGTAGATGCGTCAAATCCACAGAGGGAAAAACAGATGCATATCACTTATGAGACTCTGGATGACCTTGAGGTAAAGGATAAGACAATAGTCACTTTGTTCAATAAACAGGATTTGAGGACGGATGATGAGCCCTTGCATGATTTCAGGGCTGACTACACCTTAAACATATCCGCAGGCAAAAATGAGGGACTTGATGAGTTAAAGGAATTACTTGCGGAGATACTGAGGGAGAATAAGGTCTATATAGAAAGAGTGGTACCATACGATAAGGCAGGAATTATCCAGTTAATCAGAAAACAGGGAGAGCTCATATCTGAGGAATATGTGGCAGAGGGGATTGCGATTAAGGCGTATGTACCGATGGAAGTATATGGTAAGCTGGATTAAGCAGGGAAATATATGATAAATTAAGTCTTACACGAAATACAGTAAATTTGTCACTGGCTGCTTTCTTGCTGTATGGGAAATTACGCTGTAATTTTTCATACAGCAAAAGCAAGCCTACAATATGCGAAACTCGTGGAGTTTAATAAATCTTCTTGGAGCCGGAAATAGATTCCATAGAGGTATTTGTAATTCGCTCCATAGCGCCATCCTTATCTCTTGCCACAATGCAGCTAATCATTTCACGATTGTTTTGTATTAGCAGCTCCTTACCATAGTTAGTGATAAAACGATGCCACAGCTTACATACCAGCTCCTTGAAAGAGACAAAGAGCAGGGGAAGCAGGACATTTCCACTGATAAAGGCGATTTCATGGTGGAGCTTAAAGGTTTTCTCTACCAAATCGTCAATGGAATCATCCACAGATATATCATCAAGTATAGGAAGCAGTGACTCAAGCTGCTGGTCAGTGGCATTGTCTATTGCCAGTGAGGCAGCCAGATTTACAAGCACGATTCTAAGCTCAAGAATAGCCTTAATCTCATTTCTGGCAAGGTTTCCACCATTATATTTCATAATTGAGTTAAAGGTCTCAAGGGTACCATTTTTTCTGTAATCCTCTACAAAGGTACCAACTCTTGGACGGACTATTAAAAAGCCCTTCTGCTCCATTTCAGCGATGCCAGAGTTTACTACAGCCCGGCTCACCTGCATAGAATCTGCCAGTTCACGCTCACTGGGAAGCTTTTCGCCTACCTTAAGCTCTCCTGATAAAATTTTGTTTTCCAGCTCACTGACAAATAATTCTTTGAGGGAAGGGGTTGATAATTTTTTGAATTGCATACTTATATCCTCTCTGGTCTGTGACCATACCACAACTATATATTGATATTAAAGGATAAATGAGTTTTTTGCAAGTTTTTTACACGATGGGGGCATATTATGGTATTATAAAACTAAGTATTGCCAATGTGTAAACAGGCAATTAGGTTTCGAATAGGATATTGTCACAGCACAATACCCTAATTTTAGGTATAAACGCCTGTTTACATCTCATGCAAATGTGAACCAATAATTAAAGAATAACGGACCATAATATGAAAGAAGAAACTATCAAAGAGATTGAAAATGAGACTGAAAAAGAAACTGTGCAAAATATCGGCATAGAAAGTAAGAATATAGAAAGCAAAAATGTGAAAAAATCCAGTGCTAAAAAAAGTAAAGATAAAGGCAGTGACACTCAGAAAGAATTAAAAATCAAAAAGAAAAAAGAACACAGCACCTCCCGCAACATCAGATGGGACAAGCTGGACAATACGGCTAATCTTTTCCCGGTTATTGCAGGAGAGAGCATGACGAATGTGTACAGGATTTCTCTTACTTTGTCGGAGCAGATTAATCCGGAGCTCTTACAGGAGGCTTTGGATATTGTGCTTCCTAAGTTTGATTTGTTTAATGTGCGACTGCGTACAGGCGTGTTCTGGTACTATTTTGAGGAGAACGGCAAGAAGGCACCACGGGTGACTGAGGAGAACACCTATCCTTGCAGATTTATCAGACCCAATAAAAACAGAAGCTATCTGTTCAGAGTGACTTATTACAAGTGCAGAATCAACCTTGAGGTTTTTCATGTGCTTACAGATGGCATGGGCGGGGTGAATTTTATCAGAGAGCTGGCTTACCAGTATCTGCGGCTGGCGCATCCGGAGCTTAAGGCACAGGCGGAGGACAGCTTAAGTGCCGGCACTTCCCTAAACAGGGAGGACAGCTTTGTCAAGAATTTTAAGCAGGGCAAGGAAAGTGGCTTCAACAAGGAAAAAGCATACCTGCTTGATATGGAGAAGCTTCCTGCCGGCGAGTTTGGCGTGATGCATGGACTTATGTCTGTCACTCAGCTTAAGGAGGCCAGTCATAGATATGGTGTATCCATAAATGAGTATCTGGTGGGCTGCTTTGCATGGAGTGTGTACAAGGAGTGTATGCATGGCATGCCTGGTGATAAGCCAATCCGTGTGGCGGTTCCGGTCAATCTGAGACCTTACTTTGATTCGGTTACAACCAAGAATTTTTTTGTCATGGTGTCAGCAGAGTTTCATCCTACCAAGGACAGCTATACCTTTGCAGAGGTGCTTGACATAGTGAGAGACAGCCTGAGAAAGCAGATTAACAAGGAGCATCTGGAGGATTTATTTTCTTACAGTGTGTCTAACCAGAAAAATATATTTATGAGACATGTGCCTTTATTTATTAAAAATATGGCAATGAAGTTTGTATACACGCAGTCAGCACTGGCAAATACCACAACCATTACCAATATAGGAAATTTCAAGGTTGAGGATATCTATGCCCCATATGTGAAGATGATACATTCATTTATTCCTATGTCTAAGGGACAGGCGCTTAAGGGTACTGTGTGCTCCTATGGGGACACTCTGGTATTTTCTTTTACATCTATTTTTGCAAATACCATGGTACAGAGAGCTTTTTTCAAAAAGATATCGCTGGATGGTGTTGAGGTGAGACTGGAAACGAATGGAGAGTATTATGAGTAAGTGTAATAATTGTAATGTGATAATAATGGACAAAACCGATGTATGTCCGCTGTGTCATCAGGTATTAAGCGGAGACAAGAGTGTGACCTATAATATGTATCCGGATGTGAAGGTCACCTCCAGAAAATACAGAATGGCTGAAAATCTCATACTTTTCCTGTCTGTAGTTATAACGCTGGTATCCTTAACAGTTGACTATATGATAGATGGTGAAATGGGCTGGAGCCTTATAGTCCTGCTTGGCATGTTTTATGCCAATGTTACCATGAGACTTGCAATCGCAGGGAAAAGCGGATACAGGTTTAAAATGATAAGCATGGTGGTTTCAGCAATAGCTGTCCTATGGGGCATTGATTATCTCACTGGAAACAGGGGCTGGGCATTAAGTATCGTTTTTCCATCAGCAATAGTCCTTGTGGATATTGGAATCCTGATACTTATGGTGGTAAACAGCAGAAACTGGCAGAGCTATATGATGCTTCAGATTTTTACTATCCTGCTCAGCATTATTCCGCTTGTGCTCATAGGGGCAGGTATTATAAAATGGAAATACATGGCACTCATCGCCATGGGCATATCGCTTTTTATTTTTCTTGGCACACTTATCATAGGTGACAAGAGGGCAAGAAATGAACTGAAACGGAGATTTCATGTATGATAGAACATTTTAGAACGCAGCTTAAGGCACGTTTTGATGACAACTCACACATGTTTGAAGATAGTGAATTTGGAGAATACAATCCAGAGCTTGAGGATGATATTACAGAGGCTGGTGACAGCAGGAGCAGTGAAGAAAATAAGCAGCATACTGAATTTAAGCATGGTGCAGATAAGGCATCAGGTGTAGAAGCGGAGTATGATACAGATGATTCCGCAACCAGCATGAAGGGGCGTATTGTGGCAAGCCTTATGGGGCATATCACAAACGACCTTTCAATTGGAAAATTCATCAAGTCCGGAGAACTCAGAAAGCATGTGTCAGAGCCTGTGTGGCTGGTGCCTGACTGCTTTACAATGACAGATATAGACATGGGTGATTTTACCATGAAGCTGCTTGAAGCAAAGAAAAATCCAAATACAGACCGGGTTATTTTACAGCTTCATGGTGGCGGATATGTAGGAAGAGTCAGAAATGCCTACTATGTATTTGCAGGTCTTTATAATGAGGTGAGCAGGGGCTGTGCAGTTCTGACACCGGATTAC
>URLU01000158.1 GCA_900548765.1 uncultured Lachnobacterium sp. | reverse complement strand
AGTGCCTCAAAAGAAGTTATACTTTGAGGCAGTGGCACAATCCTATAACCCGTGCAGGGGCATGGGAGACTATCTGTGCAATATGGTCAGGGTATTATTTGGAAATGAAATATACAGAAGACGATGCAGACACAGGAGATGCAGGCACTTCTGGTAAGATAGATAAGGCGGTAAATATGAGCAAAAGAGTTATAAAATCACTTGTGCTGGCGGCAGTTTTTTTGGCAGCATTAATTATATTCAGCATTTTGACAAATCAGGTAAACAAGGATCTGACGACCAATATGTCAGATGCCAGTTTACCTGTGATGCATTTTTATATGGATGATACCAAGGTAAATGAGCTGCACGGATATACTCAGGAGATGGATGCCCTCAAGATGAGGGACACAATCACACCTGTAGGGACAAGCAGAAAGCTGACCATATGTATAGATACTTATGGAAAAGCCATCGACGAGATAGCCTATGAAATCAGGAGCATGGATGGCGACAGGCTGGTTGCTGAGAAGCAGTTGTCTGATTATCAGAGTAATGGAAATAAGATAAGCGCAGATGTAGTGCTTGAAAATATCCTGCAAAAGGATGAGGAATACCTGCTTATTTTTACCCTCACATCAGGCTCGGACAACATGTATTACTACACACGAGTCATGGAAACGGATGACTGCTATACAGATGAGTGTCTGCAATTTGCCATGAAGTTCCACAACAGCACCTTTGATGGAAGCGGTGAATCCTTTATACCGACATATATAGAGGCGACAACAGGCGATGCGACTACATTTAATTATGTTGATTTGACCTGTACATTAAAGCAGATAATGTGGGCTGATTTTAAGCCGACAGTGCTGACAGAGCCGGTTGTGGATTTTAAGGAGATAAACAGCTCCTATAATGTGCTGACAGTGGATTATGTAATGACCTATGTAAACGAGTATGGTGAGACCGAATACTATAACGTAGAGGAATACTACAGATTGAGGCAGACTGCCGAGAGAATGTATGTGTTAAACTTTGAGAGAACTACCGAAGAAATTTTCAATGTGGAGAAAAATTTCTTTGCTGACACAGACGAAATACAGTTGGGAATCAGGGACCAGAATGTAGAGTATGAGACCAATGAGAACGGCAATCTCATCTGTTTCGTACAGTTAGGTGACTTGTGGTGTTATGATGCGACTAACAATGAGATAAGCCGTATATTCAGCTTCAGAGGCAGTGAGGGCATTGATGCCAGAGAGAACTGGAACCAGCACGATATAAGAATCGTAAGAGTGGATGAGGCTGGAAGTGTGGATTTTGTCGTATATGGATATATGAACAGGGGAGACCATGAGGGTGAAGTGGGAGCTGCGGTATATCATTATGACGGACTTGCATATACTATAGAAGAGGAGGCATTTATTCCATCGGATGCATCCTATGAGATTTTAAAGGCAGAGATGGGACAGCTCATATATCAGGATGATGTGGGTATGTTTTACCTCATGCAGGAAGGAAACATATATAAGATTAACCTCTCTGATTTTTCCGTAAAGAAAATGGTAGAGGACCTGGACAGTGACTGCTATGCGGTTGCAGCCTCAAACAAGTATGTATCCTGGGTTGAATCGGACAATAAATATTCATGCACAGAGGTTAATATTTTAAATCTTAAGGACGGAGATTCCTTTACAATCACTGCAGACAGCGGAAACTATATAAGACCGCTGGGATTTATCGGTGAGGATTTTATATATGGAATAGCAAACAGCAGTGATGTCATAACAGATCAGGCGGGAAATGTAACATTCCCTATGCACACGCTTAAGATAATAGATGTGGAAAATGAATCAGAGCTTAAGACCTATTCCCCATCATCAGGCTATATCCAGAGTATAAGCATAGAGGATTACACAATCCAGATATCCCTGTTTGGCCTGGGACCAGACGGACAGTATGTGGCAGCCGGCTCCGACTCAATTATGAACAGGGAGGCAGATTCTAACAAAAATGTAAGTGTCAAGACCTCTGCCATGGAGATAAAGGAAACTCAGGTTCAGCTGCAATTTAATGCAGCAAGAGCTTCATCCAAGCTTAAAAAGGTGGTATCAAAGGGCATTCTGATAGAGGAAGACAGGACAGTTAACCTTGAACAGACTAGCGGCGAGAGATTTTATGTGTATGTAAAGGGGGATGTAGAGCTGGCGACAGACAGTATCTCAGATGCCATTAATCTGGCAAATAACAGGCTGGGTGTTGTAATAGATTCCAAGCAGAATTATATATGGATGAGAGCCAGAAAAAATTCCCAGAGTGCATTCCAGGGTATCTCATGCTCTGAAGGAGATGCAGGTGCCGGAAGTGTAGTAGGCGCATTGTCAGCCATGCTTGAGTACAATGGAATTACAGTTAGTGTAAGCGAACTTGTACAGGCAGGAAACTCTGCCAGAAATGTACTGGAAAGTACGATGGAGGATGCAATAGTGCTGGATATCTCAGGGGTAGGTTCAGAGGAATTATTGTTTTATCTGAGCAACGGAACTCCAGTATTTGCAATGACAGGAAGTAACAGTGCAATACTGGTAACCGGATATTCATCCAATGAAACTTTATACTATTATGACCCTTCAACAAATACAAATGGCAGTATGAGTTTTGAAGACGCTGATATTTTATTCACAAAAGGTGGAAATAAATTCATCACTTATATAAAATAGTGTTGTCATTTTTACTAATATAACATGTTTTTTAATCGGGGCTTAGTTGAAGTTTAACAGAAAAGCTGTAGACATGTTGCAAACACTGATTAATTGCGATATATTCAAATATATGAACCGAGTCGGTAAAGGAGAACATATGAGTAAGAAAAGTATTGTAGTGTCAAACGTAACTGATAGTCATGATAATCCAATAGCAGAGCTTGTACAGGTGGCATGCAAGTTCAACAGCGAAATTACATTGGAGAGTGACAATCGTAAAATCAATGCGAAGAGCATTATGGGCATCATGGCATTCAATCCTTCAGATGGGATGACAGTTGATATCGTCACAAAGGGTGATGATGAGATGGAAGCACTTGATGCAATTGAAAAGTTCTTAGTGTGTGAATAAGTAGTTGTGTACTTAAGGAGGGAATTAGTATGCAGAGTAAGGAAGTAAAGGAAAATGTAAAGGCAACTGAGACAAAGGTAAAAGAAGCTGCAAAGGCAACAACAAAGGCTGCTGAGACAAAGGTAAAAGAAGCTGCAAAGGATACAGCAAAAGCAGCTGAGACAAAGGTGAAAGAAGCTGCAAAGACAACAGCTAAGAAGGCAGCAGCAGCTAAGACAGCAGCAAAAGCAACAGCCAAGAAAACAGTTGCAAAGGCAGCAGCTAAGACTGCAGCAGTTGAACCACAGGTTATCATACAGTATCAGAATAACGAGTCTGATTTAGCCAAGGTTACAGAGAGAGTTAAGACTCAGTTTGTTTCAGAGGGGCATAAGGCTGGAACAATCAAGAAGATTAATGTTTATCTTAAGCCGGAAGAGTACTCTGCTTACTATGTAATCAACGACAAGTTCAGTGGTCGTGTAGATCTTTTCTAATCTAAAAACGATATATATTGAGGGCTCCAGACCTTGCAGAATATGCGGGCTGGAGCCTTTTTGACTTATTAGACATTCCGACAGAAATGAAAAAATATGTTAATGATTATAAAATTAATGTAATTGAAATTAAGAAAAACAACTTAAATCTGCAAAATAAGAATAATGTTGACTTGTTTAAGGTGATGTCTATAGTATATGATATGAATAAGGATAGACAGGAAAGGAAACAATTACTTTCTCAGTATGAAACAAATCAACCGATAGATGATAGTGTAATCGATGTTGTGGCATCTATCACAAAGATGAATATAAATTACAATAAGGCAGGTGAGCGAAAAATGTGTACATTGTGGGACGAGGTAAGAGAAGAAGGACGTGAAGAAGGCTTGTCTCTCGGACGCGAAATAGAAATATTCCTGAGTGTACAGGAAGGCGATTACGGAGTAAAGCGCGGTGCAGAAAAGCTTGCAATCACAGAAGCCGAGTTTATCGAGCGCATGGAAAAAGCAGGCTATAAGCTGCCGGCATTGGCATAAGAATCTTTTACAATTTAGACAAAAATATACAAAAAGGTAACACATTAGATAATGTGTTACCTTTTTTATTTTACACAATATATATCGTCAATGTTTCAAAAAGCTTAACCCTCAATTTTAAAAAAATTAAAGTTTATATATATTTATAAATATTTAAAACATAGAAGTGGAGGAAAAAACATGAAAACAGCAGAACCAATAAGGGAGGAACAGGAACTGGAGAAAATCAAAAACTATTTTGTCTATGAAAAGCCTAATTTAAGGAATTACACCTTATTATGTCTTGGTTTAAATACGGCGCTCAGAATATCTGATATTTTGTCCCTGCAATGGAAGGATGTATATGACTTTGAAAAGGATAAGCTAAAGTGCCACATCCAGCTCAGCGAGCAAAAGACAGGGAAAACTTCTCGTATTTATATGAACAAAAATATAATTGATGCTTTAAAAGCATACAAAATATGCGCACAAATAAAAAACAGGCTTAGTGAAGAGGTGTACTTATTTGCAGGACCGCATGGCACTCCGATATCAAGAGTTCAGGCATGGAGAATCATAAGCCGGGCTGCGGATGCCTGTGAGCTTCCAGGTGTTATAAGTCCGCATTCACTCAGGAAAACCTTTGGTTATCAGGCTTGGCATAAGGGTGTACAGCCACTTATGCTTATGGAAATATACAATCATTCATCATTTGCAATTACAAAACGATATCTCGGCATCCAGCAGGATGACAGAGATGAAGTCTTCAAAAACATCTGTATTTAAGCAGTTAAATCAAAAAAGGTAACACATTATCTAATGTGTTACATAAATCACACAAGTTTATTTTACCCACAATATAAAGGAATACACGTAAACAAGGAGGTTAAAAATGCTAAAACTTACATTACAGCCAGGTGAATATCTGGATATTGGAGAAAATATCCGGGTTGTATTTACTGGAGGTTCAGCGAGAAATGCCCACCTGATGATTGATGCACCCAGAGAAATATCCATAGTCCGCAGTAATGCCGGTGGAAAGAAAGCTGCAAAAGATTCGTATTATGTGGATAAAGGAATCTCAGAGGAAGCGAAAAAAGAGATTGTTGGCATCATTATGCGTGAAAAAGCGCAGGGCAGGAGAGATAACAAGTAATAAGCGCACTAGAGAATGCAAGATTACTTGTATGCGAATTGGGTAATAACGTATGTCGACTAGGGGACGTACTTATTATATATGAAGTCT
>URLU01000157.1 GCA_900548765.1 uncultured Lachnobacterium sp. | reverse complement strand
CAAGATATTTCTGTTCTTCTTCGGATACCTTCATCAGTTCATCTAACAGCTTCTGCTTCATGTAATATTCCCTCTATAATAATAGCAGACTAATTTATCAGATTTTTAATCCACTCATCCGCCAGCTTTGGCCACTGTCTTACTTCCTTATTCGCCCATGCTTCATCAGCAAGTGATAATCCATTCACATAAGCGCAACAATGCTGTTTATACCCGCGCCTAGAACAGAAGCTGAAGCCCCATTACTATAATCCACATATATGCACAGGTCTTTGGTATCATTAATAATCCGACCTTTGGTTTTGTTTTGCTGAACAGCGTCACCGGAAGATAACATCCGAAAGAAATAAGGATTGCTGCAGACATTCTTGTCATATGATATCCATATGTATTTCCAGAAATCAGATATAAAATAATTACCCCTATACCGGTAACTGCGAAGACTGCATTTCTTATAACAGATAATTTCATATTTCCCTCATCTGTACACCAGTTATTCTGTGGAAACATACATATCACAATTCTGACAGCCGCTGATATCCATATAACAGCTCCTATTATTACTGGTATTTTTAATTCCGGGAAAGTAAATTTCCATATATACATCAAAAGAATATAAAATATCGTCATAGTTATAGATGATACCTGTAATCCTATTCCAAGCTGCCGCTTTATTTTATCATTAGTTCCACGTACAGTCCTTATAATTCTTGGCACCAGATGAAAAGCGTCCCCTCCACAAAGTGTCAGCGTTAGTATTCCGTAAAGAATAAATAAAATTTTGCCCTGTGAAAAAATGAAAAATAAAATTGCTGCAATCAAATCAAAAATCAAATACGCTGCATCAAAAATCGCTTCCATCACATCTGGAAGCTGTGGTTTATAATTGTTCTCTCTCTCTATACCAAACTTGGTTTTCATCTGTCGGTCTCCTTACTCTTTCTCAACTGCTCTTCTGCATTGCAACAGATTTTGTCAAATATACTGATACATATATGCTTTTCTTCTTCTGTTAATCCACTTAAAACATTTTGAGCAAACTGTTTTTGTGCGTTTATTCCTGCCTCTACAATCAACTCAGCCGTATCTAGCAAAACAATCTCAATATGCTTTTTATTTTCTTCACTTTGTTTTCTTTCAATAAGACCTCTGTCTTCTAATTTTTTCAATGAAGATGAAACATGTGATTTCGTTGATTTTCTAATCCTTACTATATCCGCTGCGGTATTATGTTGTGGATTATTATGCAGGAACATAAGTATATCGTATTCCATCTGTGTCAACTCATATTTGTCACACACCCTGCCGGAAAGTAATTCATAATAGCTGGTAATAGTCTTATGCTTGTCCCAAAAATACATCCGTGCCTCCCTATCGTTCTTTTTAGAACGATTATAGGATGATACCTCTGCTATGTCAACCCCTATCTTCATTGATGATGAATTTTTCTATGTATCCATTTAAGTTGGAAACTCAAGTTCAAGAGAGTTAGAAACATAAAAATGAAAGTCATGCTCATTACAATATTTTTTTATTTTTTGGATTAGTTTTTTGTCTGTTGTATATTCCAACAGATATACATCCATTCCATCTGCTTGGCAGGTTTCTAAATAGTTGCAGTAATAATCCCTTGTTTCCTTTGTCTGCTCATAAAATGTCCCTTTATCAAAATCAATAGCGCTCCACACAGATTCCTGATTTACCCCTGTCATAATATGATCAATAGCCCCATAGCGTTCCCTGTATTCTGTCACATAAGTATCGCCACCATTGATGATGACCGCTTTGTCAAAGGTCATAATGTTTTGCAGAATAGCTGTAAGACCCTCAAAAATACTCTCGCGGGGAGCATAATAATATACATCACAATTGTCTATAAAAAATCCGTCAACACCTTTTTCAAACAGCTCCTGAGAAAGCTGCTTCATAAACTTCTGCCAGTCCGGGTCTGCTACATCCACCCATTTTTCTTCATCCCAATGCTCGTATCTGCCAATTGTCAGTTTCTCGTAAGATGTATAATATTCCCTGAAGTTTTCAATAGATCCAATATTTAGATACGTATATACCTTTGTTCCATTTTGATGGAGCAACTCTATATCACTTTTGGTAAAATATTGCGCATCAATTACAATCAAATCATATTTTTTTAATTGTTCCAAAGATGAGGCATCCGCATTCAGAAATACCCCATAATCATTTTCTTCAAATGTACTTGTGCTGCTGTCTTTTATAAGAAAATATCCACTAATAAGAATTAGAACAAATATTAAAGCCAGAACTTTTGTATGCTTGATTTTTTCCAAACGCAATGGCACTCATCCCCTTTCAATGGTTTATTTTTAAATCCCGATGGATATCCGTTTGGCACTAATCATAGCTAAGCAAAGATTACAAGATGCCCAGAGAACCCTTCATCAGAATATTTTCCTGCAATCTTCATATCCTGGAATTCTGTAACATCTGAAATCTGCTTTTCAAGAGATATCATATTTGAGTTGATTTTGTTAATTTCTATTCTGTTGTTAGCTGTTTCCATACTTAACTGAAGTATTTCCCGCTGACCGATTAAATCACGATTATCAATATGCCTGTCATACTTGCAATAATCTCTGTAACGGGAAATTAAGTTGTTCCGCTGCCTTTGTGAAGTTCTACTTCTTGGCAACAACCAGAAAATAGCATAATACCCTTAAATCCATATTAGTTCCCTATCTGCATGCTGCTTGTCAGTCTTAGCCGGTTTGTTCCGGGCAGACATCTATAATATATACTCCATCTGCCTCTCTTTTGTTTTAAGTCCCATTTTCTCATAGAACTTCTCAGCAGAGGTGTTTCCAGCCCAGACATTTAGAGTCACCTCGTAGCAGCCCAGACGCTTTGCCTCGGCCTTGATATGCTCAAATAATTTTTCTCCCACATGCTGTCCTCTGGTGGATTCGTCCACGCACAAATCATCTATGAAAAGTGATGTGAATGGGACCATATTATTTGAAAAAGGCTGCTTTTTGAGCTGGCAGAAGGAATAGCCCAGGCAGACATCATTTTCATCTGCGGCAACATAGATTGGCTTGCTGTCATCCTTTATCATTTCGGATAACTCGGCATGGGTGTATTTTGTGGTGCCTGGGATGAAGATGTCCGGTCTTATATCAGCGTGAATATTAAGTACCTGTTCTAACAGGATGATTAATCTTGGTATGTCTTTCTCGTTTGCTCTGCGGATTGTCATTTTATTTAATCTCCCTCTGGATTATTTTGAAAATTTATTGAAGTATAGTGGATATTCTTACACTCTTGGTTAAATATATCCTATATATTGAAAAGTTTTAATTCCAAATATAGTATAAATTTATATTGGGAGATGGGCAAACACTTTTTACTTTGCCATTTTCCAGCTCAGCAGAAAGGAAAAGCTCAGGTTAAACTTGATTTTGACCATCATCCTGCGGGAAAGAGCAAAGAGTAGTCCCTTTCTTCGGGACAAAAAAGTGGCTCATATCAGTGTGTTCCAGCTCAAGCAGAGCAATTTTCTTATCAATTCCTCCTGCATATCCAGTGAGACTGCCGCTTGTCCCCACTACCCGATGGCAGGGAATGATAATTGAAATCTCATTGTGCCCCACTGCTCCACCGACAGCCTGGGCGGACATTTTCCTGTGCCCATATGTGGCTTCAAGCCTTTTTGCAATCTCTCCGTATGTCATAGTTTTCCCATAGGGAATCTCTAGCAAAATCTGCCACACCTCCTGCCTAAAGGCAGAGCCCACAGGGTGAAGAGGCGGTGTAAAATCCGGATTTTTGCCGGAAAAATATATGTCAAGCCAGTGCTTGGTATCAGTTAGAATCTCGTTTTTACAGGGTATAGCCTCGTCTGACAACTGATTGTCCGCCATATGCTTGGAGGAAATATTCAAGCTTGTTATGTATTCATTAGGCAGTGTGTTTGCAAAATATTTCTGTACGACAAACCACAGCCCTGTAAGTCCGATTTCGTCGGAGGCTATTAAAATATCGCCAATTGGTGACTTGTATTTGCATGAGTATACCATATTCATACCTCATAAAATTTTTCATGTTTCATGGTTAGGATTAATTGAAACAACACAATAATATTTGCCAGTTCATTTCTTGACTGTCTTTGATGCATAATCTCTCATCCCAGGAATAGCTCCACCAGACACTGCCCATAGATACAGGCTTGCCACACTGCAATATGGGCTGAATCTGCGGCGGTATTTCTCAAAGAGTTTGCGGTCAATCCTGCGGTGATGGTAGACCATGCGCAGTCCCCTCTGGATTGCGAGGTCATCATAGCTGAAAATATCCGGTCGCTGCATGCAAAAGAGCAAAATCATTTCCGCTGTCCACACTCCTATGCCCTTGAGGCTGCTCAATGCTGAAATTGCATCTGTGTCCGACATTTGGCTTACCGCTTCTATGTCAAATTCACCTGTATGCACTTTTCTCGCAAAATCAGTAATGTATTCTGCCTTGCGAAAGCTTATGCCCAGAGCCTGCAAATTTGAAACACCGGCAGATAGAATAGTCTCAGCATTTACCTGACCCAGTGCATCCTGCATTCTCTGCCAGATAGTAGCCTGAGCCTTTGTGGAAATCTGCTGTCCGATAATATGATGGACTACTGCCGAAAATAAATCGGTATCGATTTCCCTTTCTACAAAGCCAAGCGTATCAATTACTTCTGCAAGCTTTGCATCCTTGGACTTTAGGTATGAAATTTCTTTTTCTCCGTATTCAAAGTGCATGGTAGTCCTCCTTTTCTACAAGGATTATACATCATTTTCTATTTTTCAAAAGCATTTTTATAACTATATTATTGCCTCATATACAAGAGCGGATATGGATTCCCCTCCTCATCGCAGTCGGTTCAATGTGCAATGGTTTGGGTCTCCTTTTTTGTATCATCTTCTTAATATTAAAAGTGGCTATGCTAAAAAGCACAGCCACCATGAAGAAGCGCCAGAGGCGATTCTTACGCTTTTACAACTTCCACTTATAGGTAGGACTTACCTTTAATATCATATTACATAGCTTAAAAAATATGTCAATCACAAATTCATTTAAAAACATCCTGTTCATTCATATATCTTTTTAATAGAAAAGCACAAAAATATGGAAACGTAATAATATTATCACTTTCTCCAACATTTCCAGTTGTAAGCTTTATTCCATGTTTTATGTCCGCATAAGAATTACTATTTATTAACTGTCGAATAGATTTTGACTGATTTGTGTTAGCCTTTACCTCTATTGGGATTAATTCATTTGTACTACGGATAAAAAAATCTTCTTCCAAAGTAGAATTTTCTTTTG
>URLU01000156.1 GCA_900548765.1 uncultured Lachnobacterium sp. | reverse complement strand
CTCCATCTGCCAGATCAGGTCAGATGTGCCTGACCCAATCAAGGGTATAGAATGGATATGCTTTGGCTCAAATGCCTTTAACGCAGCCCTGCCCCTGTATACAGCCGTAAGCAAAATGCCAAAATACTTAAGCGATGTAACACTTGAGGCATCAACAGAGAATTTTTACTGGGGAAGCCGTCTAATCGGAGCACTGGCAGACGCCCACTATGGACAGTGCATACAACATATTGATAGATATCAGGCGGCTGTTTTAACAGAGGGTCGCAGAATAGTTCTTGAATATGACAAAAAAATGCGTGAGACAGGGGATTACAGCCTGACAGAAGAAGCTAATAAGAAGCTTTGTGATATGGCAAAGGAGCAGACCAATGATACCTTGACCAAGGTACTGTTTGAGGCTAGTAGGCTGATGAAGAATGGATATAGCAGGGCGGATAATTAGTGTAGTATATAATATAGTATAAAATGTAATATAATGAACTTTGATAAAAATCTTTGAAAAGTGAGGAATAGAAAAGAAGGAAGTACAGGCTATTCGCCCGTACTTCCTTCATTTACACTATAATCCACAATCTCATTACCGGCATAATCAATATCAATCATATCTCCCACATTAAGCAGGAGCATATCCTCATGACTGCTGATTTTAGCCTTATAAATCTCATTCGCATCTGTAATCAGATAGATATAAGTATTTCCGTCAATATCTGCAAACTTGATATTGGCGATAGTTATTGTAGCAGAGTCAGTTGCAACTAATTCATCACTCTCATTTGAAGAAGTATTATCAGCGGAATCTGAATCTGTATTGGTTGAAGCATCATTACTCTCTGCCGAGTCAGACGAGTCCGCATCCCCGGAATCAATTCCAATCAAAGCCTTATACTTGCTGATACACTCAGCCTGGGTGCTTGCTGTAGTAACCAGATTATACTGCTCCACATTCACTGCGGCATAGAGCTTTACCAGACCACTTGCGTCCTTAAGCACCATGATATAGGTAGGATTGCCGTCCACATTTATGAGAGATGGGAAGCTGGCAGTGTACCTTTTCTCCTGTACCTCGCCCTCAGCAGCTGCCATGGCAGATTTTTCATCGGCACCATTGATAGAGAAATAGTGGCTTTCGCCGGTTCTCTCATTTGCAAGCAAGAATCCGATATTTGAACTGTCACTGTTTACAGAGGTGACACCGGTGTAAATCCAGATATCGCCGTCCTTGGCTACATAACCATAGTCAGGAATTTCCACGTTCTCGTCTGTTTCCTCGTCATAGGAGTAGGATGAGGTGACTTTCTTGCAGCCCTTTTTGCTTATGACACTGTTCCAGTAGCCTCCTGAGAGATTGCCATACCAATTGTACTGCTCGCACAGGGTATTGCCGTCGTACACCACATCCACCCATTTTGGGACGCTGTCCAAATCATATTCCTCAGTCTCGCCGGTTACAGGGTTAAGGATGATGCAGCCACTGACAGTTTTTCCTGATAAAACAGCTATTTTCTTGTCATATACAGATGCAACATAGTAAGGATTGCCATCCTCATCAATCTCAAAGTGCAGATTTCCCCACATGGTTGTAGGATAATTAAGCCAGATATGCCGTCCTGCGTCCTCTAGCAGATAGGCAGAAGGTACATATTTCATGCCTGATTTTAGCTCATTATATGAGGCTGTCATGGAAACCGGGTCAACTGACACATAGCCAGGTACGCCTTCGGCACGGTTATTTATCCATTTGAAAAAGCCTGTATAGTAAAGGGCAGAGACCTTGACAGGCGTGCCCTGATAGTCTATCTGGGTATAATTTCCAGACACATCAAACTGGCTCACCAGATTAGCAAGGGCACCGATTTCCCTGTCACCGAGCATCTGGGCAGAGGCTGTGTCCATAAGGGCTATGGAGTCTGTGGCAGAAGCCTCCGGCAGATCATCTGAGAATTCAACCTCCTTTATAGACAGGATTGATGCATAGGATTTGGCGTGAAAAAGCTTTGCGCCGGCTATAATCAGTATCATCATCACTATAAATAGGAAGATTGGTACTAAAAATGGTATTGGAAACTTGTTCCCTCTCGGGCTGCTGCTTCTGGACAGGAAACCAAAGGCTCTGTCAACCATGTTGCCAACTGCATACAGCAGAGAGGCGATTATCAGAGTAACCCAGAAATCGCCAGCCTTAATGTTTATGGGAATCAGCAGAAAAAAGAAGCTGATAAACAGATAAACCACAGTGGCAAGGCAGCCAATAATTGAAATACGAAACTTTTTGCTCATTTATTTTACCTTTCTGTTATAAATTTTTAGTTATAAATATTCTACCTCAAATGCATTATTAATAAAACATAAAATGCTTGGTCATTTAATAAAATTTGGGTTAAGATAAGAAAAAGAGAAAATCAGTAAGAAATGTAGCGGGCAATTATTATGAAATGAAAAGGGAAACAAAATGAGCAATATTACACTAGGGAAAATAATTGAAAAACTCCGTATTGAGAAAAATTACTCCAGAAGACAATTATGTCAGGGGCTGTGCAGCGCACAAATGCTGATAAAGATAGAGACTGACCAATCCGATGTCGATAAGTTTTTGGCAGATATATTGTTGCAGCGCTTGGGGAAATCATCAGATAAGCTGGAAATTATTTTATCTGACGAAGAGTACAGTAAGATATATGCAAGAGATGAGATAGAAGAACTAATTTGGAAAAAGGACAGAGACAAAGCAGAGGCAATTCTGCACGAGTATGAAGCTTTATATGCAAGGGACAGCAATGTACATAAAATGTTTGTTTTGCGGACAAGAGCATATATGTCACAGCTTTTGGATGAGGATTGGAATCAGGCAGAAAGCTATATACGACAAGCGATTGAAATGACTTTGCCGGAAGTAGCAGCAGAGAATATTAATGAGTATCTCCTATCAACAGTAGAGTTGGAAAATATTCTTGAGTTAGGGTATCTGATATTTATGCAGGGAAGAGTTCAGGAAGCAGAGGGAATATTTGAAGCCTGCTATAGATATATTGAGAACAACGTCACTGATGGAGTGGAGAACACAAAGCTTACAAGTAAAAACGCATGGCTATCATCACTGGTTTATATAAAAAGAAAAGAATATAAAAAAGCCTTCGAGATATGCCAGGAAGCATTTGAGAACCTGAGAAAGTATGGAAATCTGTATTTTATGATACCGATACTTCAGCAATTGATAACATGCTGTGATGCTATGGATAGGGAAAGTGATGGGAAAGACTATAGGAATTATTACAATATCCTAAAAAGTCTGTACGAGGAGTATGGAGAGAGCTGGTATTGTTATAATTCGATATTCCACAATTGCAGTCTGACTGTATATCATCTTGCCAGTGAGTTTATCAGACAGGAAAGGCATGCAAGGAATATGACACAGGAACAACTGATAGAAGGAGTGTATGAAGTGCCTGAAAATCTGTCTCGTGTTGAAGGAGGAAAGGTTTCACCGACTCGAAAAAAATTTGAAGGCTTAATGAAAAATCTGGGAATAGAGCGTGGAAAGTACTGTGGAACATTGGCTGTAGAGGATTTTGAAATACTGGAATTAAAATATGAAATGGATATTTTAATAGGCACGGGGAAGTATGATGAAGCAGAGGAAAAGTTATCAGAACTCAAAAATATGATTGATTGTGATGACGGAATGAATGCGATGGCGATAGAAATTTACCAGATGAGTCTTGAATTAAGCCGTGAGTTAAGTGAGGATAATGATGATGTAGGAGAAATAGGAATAAAGGCAAAAAAGATATTGCAAAGCAGTGGTTTGCTTTCAAATGGAAAAGTTTATAGGATTCCATTCTTAAATGAGATGGCAACATTAAATATGTTGAGTATATGTCTGAAAAGAACGGGAAAACATAAGGAGGCAATTGATATTTATTATGACATTCTCAAATGTGTAGAAGAGAGTTCAATAGATGAAAGATATCAAAATTGGATTATGTCACCGATAATGGCTAATCTTGATTTGTATGAGCCAACAGATGATTTGAGAAAAAAGGGACTCGCTTATGAACTGCATTGTGAAAAAGGAAAATTGTTATATATGTATTTTTATTCACAAATGAAATTAGAGAAGGATAAAAATACTAAGCAAAGAATAGCTTGCTTAGCATTTTATCTAAGTAAATTATTCTATAGAGATGTTAATATGCGGTTGATAAAAGAATATTATAAAGAGACATTTGGACAAGAAATAGAATGATTACATTCCCCAAATTTCTTCTACAATATTATCAGAAGATAAAGGTTGGATTGCAGTATTGTTATTTTGGAATGAAGGTACAATAGATAAATTAAGACATAAAATTAATAACAGTAACATTGATTTTAGTTTTTTCATTTGTAAATAACCTCTTTTCATTTTGATTAATAAAAATATATGTGTGATAGAGAGATAATGACATGACTTTTTAGTTACAAATTTTTTGTAACCGAAAAGTCATGTTGTTTTTTCATTGAGAAAATATAATTAAGTATTCTTGCTTACGGGCATGATGTTGTTTAGCCAGATACTTTTTATTATCTTTGCAATGTTTTTACCTATCAGCTTTTTACTTTCCATGATACCGAGTTATGAAAGCATGGCAAAGCAGGCAATCGTAAGGGTGTTTAATACCATAATGACACGGGCAGGAATAACGCTCATTGTAACGGTGGCGTTCAGCATTTCCAGTATGTTTTATAACATCTCCACGGACTATCCGTTCTTTATGGTAGCGTTCTTGCAGATAGTATGTTTCGCTGGTATTTATATGAAGCTGGGCGATTTAATGAGTATGTTCTCTTTGAACGCTGGCGACAGTCAAAACATGGGACGCAGGATATTCCGCAGACCATATCTGTTTATGCGACATAGAGCTAGGCGTATGGAAAGACGGCTTGCTGGTGCGGTTACTGCTGGCGGTGTTGCTGGTGCGGTGGCAGGTAGCACGATTTCAAACAGAAAACCGACAAGGAACACAGCCACAAAAGACAGTCGGGGCAATACATCTACTTCCAGTATGGGACAGCGTGCAGGCTCAAAGGTGGGTGCTGTCTTAGATACGAAAAATAAAGTGAAAGACAAGGCAAATGCTGTCAAAGAGAATATCAAGGATATGCCGACACAGACCGCTTATGCGGTGTATTCCGCAAAGGAAAAGGCAAAGTCCAGCGTGTCCGACTTTAAGCGTGGCATGGTGCAGGAACAGCAGTCCAGACAGACGGGACGTTTGGAAAAGCAGGAACAGCATAGACAGAATATCGCTGACAAACGTATGGAGCTTCAAAAGGCACAAGAAGCAAGGCAGGCAC
>URLU01000155.1 GCA_900548765.1 uncultured Lachnobacterium sp. | reverse complement strand
GGATAATTCATCTTGCAGATATCATAGATGCGATTGCTAACAGTGCAGAATTCACACAGGGAAAATGGGATATATGTTGTGAATTTCTCGAAAAACAAAAAGGAAAATTATTTGATGATGAATGCGTAGAGGCTTTTTTTGAAACGATTTCAAAGGAGACTTTTATTTCGTTCGAAGATGGAAGTTTTGAGTCGAAGTTATGGGAAATGGTACCAAGAAAAAAACAGATATTTGATTGGAAAACTTGTAAAAATATTGCAGATTTCTTTGCAAATATTATTGACTATAAATCTCCATTTACAAGCAAACACTCTATTGGTGTTGCAGAAAAGGCGGCGAAGTATGCAGAGTATATCGGCTATGATGTTGTAGATATAGAAAAAATGTATTTAGCAGGAGCGTTGCACGATATCGGAAAAATGGCGGTAGGCAATGAAATATTAGAAAAACCTGATAAGCTTACCGATGAAGAATTTGATAAAATGAAAAATCATGCGGGTTATACATATCTCATTTTGTCACAAGTAGATGATTTTGAAGACATACGTGATTGGGCAGCGCTACATCATGAAAAACTAAATGGGAAGGGGTATCCGTTTGGAAAAACAGCAGATGAATTAAATGAACAAGAAAGAATAATGGCTTGTGTTGATATTTATCAGGCACTTACGGAAGAGCGTCCCTATAAGAAAGGAATGTCGCATGAAAAAACATGTGACATACTCGACGACATGGCAAAAAAAGGCTTTGTAGATGCGGAGGTTTCGCATAAAATAAGAACATGTTTTCATTAGTGAAGTTGGACGTCCTATAAATTAATCTTTAACATATTTAAATTAAATTCAGTAAGAAGCAATGGCTACAGGAGTTAGTCCATTGCTTTTTTACATCACATCAAAAGATTTTTCATCATATTCCTGAGTTTAGTGTGAGTGTAAATATTTTCTATGTGCAGATTATGCAGGGATATTTCTTTGGTAGACCATGTAACAAGAAAGAATTTATAAAGACTTACAGTGAATGATACATATATTTTTTCAAATACATGAATTTGATTAATGTCTTTTGCGTTGTACTGTATTGTAATTGTACTGTATTATAATAAGTAATGGAAGAGAAAATGGTAAGAATATAGGTATTGCATAGGGGAAAAAAAGACGGGCTTGCACTGGACAGCAGGATGATTTATAATCATCTAGTGAAAAGGGAGCTGATATTATCGGCTGAGAGGAAACTAAGAGTTTCGACCTGTAACCTGATTTGGATAATGCCAACGTAGGGATATATCGTAAAGCGAATAAACATATGATATTTCGGTGTTTGTGAGTTTATGTAATCTGTAGGGGTATTGCCAATGGCGGTGCCCCTTTAGTAATGCGGTGGATTGGGGACACCACCTTCCGCCGCTTAACAAAACCATATGTGCAGAGATAAAGGAGGAGCAAAATGGAATACACAACACAGATGGATGCAGCTCGCAAAGGCGTCATAACACCGGAGATAGAATTGGTTGCAAAAAAAGAAAACATGCCAGTAGAAGATTTGATGAAGCTGGTAGCAGAGGGCAAGGTGGCAATTCCTGCCAACAAGCACCACAAGTCACTAAGTGCAGAGGGCGTGGGCTCTATGCTGCGTACAAAGATTAATGTTAATCTTGGAGTATCGAGAGACTGCAAGGACTATGATGTGGAAATGAAAAAAGTTATGAGCGCAGTAGATCTTGGAGCAGAGGCAATCATGGACCTTTCCAGCCATGGAAATACACAGCCCTTCAGACAGAAATTAACCAGCGAATGTCCGGTAATGATTGGTACAGTGCCAGTATATGACAGCGTTATCCACTATCAGAGAGACCTGGCAACTTTGACAGCGAAGGATTTTGTTGACGTAGTCAGACTTCACGCAGAGGATGGCGTGGATTTTGTAACACTTCACTGTGGAATCACAAGAAAAACAATAGAGCAGATTCGTAAACATAAGAGAAAAATGAATATTGTGAGCCGAGGAGGTTCGCTTGTATTCGCATGGATGTGTATGACAGGTGAGGAAAATCCATTTTATGAGCATTATGACGAGATACTGGAAATCTGCGAAGAGCATGATGTGACAATCTCATTGGGAGACGCCTGCAGACCGGGTTGTCTTGCAGATGCCACAGATGTCTGCCAGATTGAGGAGTTAGTTAGGCTTGGTGAACTGACAAAACGTGCATGGGAGCACAACGTACAGGTTATGGTTGAAGGACCGGGACATGTGCCACTGGACCAGGTAGCAGCAAATATGAAGGTGCAGCAGACCATATGCATGGGCGCACCATTTTATGTATTGGGACCACTGGTGACAGATATAGCGCCGGGCTATGACCATATTACAGCAGCAATCGGAGGAGCAGTGGCAGCAATGAACGGAGCCGCATTCCTGTGCTATGTCACACCAGCAGAGCACCTTGCCCTTCCAAACCTTGATGATGTAAAGCAGGGAATCATCGCATCAAAAATTGCGGCGCATGCAGCCGATATAGCAAAAGGAATCCCGGGAGCAAGGGATATAGATGACAAAATGGCTGATGCCAGAAGAGTGCTGGACTGGGATGCACAGTTTGACTGCGCACTGGACCCGGAAACAGCAAAGCAGATAAGAGAAGACCGCCTGCCGGAGGACGACCATAGCGAAGCATGCAGCATGTGTGGAAAATTCTGCGCGGTGCGAAGCATGAATAAGGCACTGGCGGGAGAGTATATAGATATTTTATAGGAACATGAAATAGGGAATATTGTTTGTAACTATTGAAGATATTTGATCCGATTGATAAATATAAATTGCAGCCAAATAGTATGCAGGTTGGATTTATTATGAATTTGAAGAAAATTCTTGAAACAGGAGAGGATAGAGCACTTTTAATTTCAGCAACAGGAGCACATGTTATATTAATGACAGGACGAAAAGCCTTGATTTACAAGGAATTCGGGCCTGTCTTTTCTATTTTTTAAAAATATATGGGCGAAAATATGATGAGAGGTGAAAATATAGCGAATTGACAACATAGTATATATCGAGTACTATTAAATAACGCAATGCGTTATTTTGTGGGAGAGTTTAATCATGAGTAGAGGAAAAGAAGTAAAAAAATTAAGAGAAAAAATGGGAATGAACAGACGTGAATTTAGTGACTACTATGGTATTCCGTATCGTACCGTTCAAGATTGGGAAGCAGAGAAAAGAGAACTTCCGGATTATTTACTGCGATTGTTGAAATACAGAGCGGAAATAGAGCGCCGAATCAATAGTGAAGATAATTAAAAAGTGGTACTGATGATTTCTAGTCCAAGAATTAGTTCAAGGAAGAGTTATCAGGTATTATAGTATTTTTTGTATATTTTTTTTACCATAAACATAACGTAATGCGTCAGATTGAAAGGGAGTATATTTAGTGGATAAGAAAATAAGCGTAATATCAGATTGAGATGGAAAGAAAATTGTTGTAATCAGTGATATTCGTTTTAAAGGAAAGCATAATGTTGATGCAAAGTTTGGCTGGTATAGATTTACGACAAGGTTTGCACTTCCAGTATATAACAATGATACTGGAGATCTTGAACGGTTTAATATATTCAGGATAGAAATGTTGATACGACATGCTGCAGACGGAAATTTATATCTGTATGACATGGTGAACATAAAAAAAGAAACGAGCACCCCGCTTGAGCAATAGCTGTACGGTAACAAACCCATCTCTTGATTACATGATATATTGAACAGTATTAAATGTCAACGAAAAAAGCATAAGAAATCTCAATGAAAAGCTAGCCTAGCTATTAAATTAATTGAGAAAATTAAAAAATAGTAAATGGATATTTGCTATATAGTGAATTTATAAAGGTATAAGATGAACCTACAAATTTTCGACACCAAAAAGTGCAGCGACACAAAGAAAGCAGAGCGTTTTTTCAAAGAGTGAGGAAGTAATTTATCAGTCATCTTTTCGGAAACGCCTTGCCCTAATTTCCGAAAAGAACTATACTATTTCCGAAAAGAAGTGCCGATATGACCGAAAACAAATTCCTGTCAACAAAAGAAGCTGCTCAAATCTTGTATTTATCAGTACGAAGAGTTGTAGGGCTGTGTAACCAAGAGACTTTTACAGGAGCGATAAAAGAAGGACGCAATTGGAAGATTCCAAAGGAGGCAGTCCTTGCTTATAGTGGAAAAACACTGTAACTACAAATGATTGAATACGTTCCTGCGCAGTTGGGAATACATCATATGTGGATGTGGTTAAGCATAGCTACTATGTTGATAAAACCCTCCTAATCCGTGATTTGATTGATGATAATGTTCCTGTGATTTTATTTACAAGACTGAGAAGATTTGGTAAAACATTGGCAATTGATATGCTAAAGAGTTATTTTGAAAAGTCAGATGAGGACACTTCTGCATATTTCAAGGATAAAAAAATCTGGGCTTGTGGTGAGAAATATCAGAAGCTGCAAGGCGCATTTCCTGTCATCTCAATTACATTTAAAGATGCTAAATTCACAGAATGGTCAAGTACTTTCGAGGCGGTTAAAAATATCATTCGTGATGAATATATGAGACATAGTGAATTATATACCAGCTCCAGCTTAAATCTGGTAGAACTGGACTATTTGGCTAGAATGCAGGATGGCATGCTGAATGAAGTTGAGTATACAAGAGCCCTTCTCAACCTATGCCGTATGCTTGAAAAGCACCATAGGTCAAAGGTCATTGTTTTGATTGATGAATATTGATGGTGCAACAGAAGGATTTTATCATGGAACGATGCTGGGGCTTGCTGCCGGTATGTCTTCCAGATACTATATTCACTCAAACAGAGAAGCAGGTGATGGAAGATTTGACCTTGTATTAGAACCTAAGCTCCATTCGCTTCCTGGAATCATTATGGAGTTTAAGGCAGTAAAAAAGGAAAACTCATTATCAGAAGCAGCAAAGACGGCTTTGCGGCAAATTGACTCAAAACACTATGATACAGATTTAAAAGACAGAGGCATCCGGGATATTGCTAAATACGGAATTGCCTTTGCAGGAAAGAAAGTAGAGATAGCCACATGACCAACACACCCACAAAATCCTACACCACCCCCGAGGACGCCCTAAAAGACCTCTTCGGCTACCCCTCATTCCGCCCAGGACAAAAAGCAATAATCGACAGCATCCTGTCAGGCAGGGACGCCTTTGCAGTCATGCCGACAGGCGCAGGAAAATCTCTGTGCTATCAGATTCCAGCCTTGCTCTTGCCGGGAATCACACTGGTCATTTCACCATTGATTTCCCTCATGCAGGATCAGGTAAAGGCTTTGAATGAAGCTGGAATTTCTGCTGCTTTTATC